>NZ_JBYVYK010000002.1:0-206177 GCF_058148405.1 Mycobacterium sp. DHQP2018-32-09
GGTTCGGCAGGCGCGGCCGGCTTGGCAGGCGCCGCCGGCGCGGCCACCGTGGTGGTCGGCGCAGCCGGTCCGTCACCCGGCGCCGCCGCAGCCTGCGGCAACCCGGCCGTGAGCGCCGTCAACGACACGGCGATCCCGGATGCCATTGCCGCGATGACTCGTTTCTCGGCAACACGTCGTGCGCGCATCGTTCATCGACTCCTCGTGGTCCGCAGCGCAACCGCTCCCCCGACGCCGGCCCCTGAAACCAGCAGGAAGGTGTGGTCGCCCCGGCTCGACCCGACCTTCACGGTTGTGCTCACCACGTTCATCGCGCGCAGCGCTAGTTCGTTACACGAGGACGCTCGGGTGGCACGGCGTCGATGAGCAGGCGGGTGTAGTCCTCGCGCGGTGCCGCGAACAGCTCGGTCGCGGGCCGGTATTCGACGGCGCGGCCCGACTGCATCACCAAGACGTCGTGACTCATCCGCTGGATCACCGCGAGGTCGTGGCCGATGAACAGGTAGGTCAGGGTCAGCTCGCGCTGCAGGTCGGTCAACAGCTCGAGGACGCGTGCCTGCACCGACACGTCCAGCGAGGCGGTCGACTCGTCGAGGATCAGCAGGTCGGGTTCGAGGGCGAGCGCCCGCGCGATGCTGACGCGCTGCCGTTGACCACCGGACAGCTCGTGCGGGTAGCGCTCGGCGAACGACGACGGCAGTCCGACGAGTTCCAGGAGTTCGGCAACGCGCTCCCGGCGGGCGGCGCGATCGGCGGCCAGGCGGTGGACGCGCAGCGGCTCGGCGATCGTCGCGCCGACGGCCATGCGGGGGTCGAGGGAGGAGAACGGGTCCTGGAACACCAGACCGACGCGTCGGCGCAGCGCGCGCGGCGCGTCCTTCGCCAGCAGGTCCGCTCCCTCGAGGGTGGCGGTGCCCGCGTCGGGGCGCACCAAGCCGGTGAGCGCGGACGCCACCGTCGACTTGCCGGACCCGGATTCGCCGACGAGGCCGAGCGTGGCGCCGCGCCGGATGGTGAACGCGAGGTCGTGCACCGCGTGCACGGTGGCGCGTCCGGTCGCGGTGGTCACCGGGAAGCTGACGTCGAGGCCGGTGACCTCCACCAGCGGGGGTGCGTCCTCGGGCACGGGTGCGGGCCCTGCGGAGCCGAGCACCGGCCGGGCCCGCAGCAGGTCGCGCGTGTAGTCGTCACGGGGACGGTCGAACACGTCGAGGATGGGCGCGCGTTCGACCACTTCGCCGGTGCGCAGCACCGTCACGTCGTCGGCTACCTGACCGATCACGCCCAGGTCGTGGCTGATCCAGACGACGGCGGTGCCGAAGTCGCGCTGCAGTGTCCGCACCAGCTCGATGATCTGCGCCTGCGTCGTGACGTCGAGGGCGGTGGTGGGTTCGTCGGCGATCAGTAGTTCCGGATCGCAGGCCAGTGCGATCGCGATCATCACGCGCTGCCGTTGGCCGCCCGAGAGTTGGTGCGGGTACGCCTTCAACCGGGACGCGGGGTCCGGCAGACCGACGGCCTCGAGCAACTCGAGCGCGCGGGCGGTCGCCTCGCGTCGCGACACGCGGCGGTGGGCCTCGATGGACTCGGTGATCTGGCGCTCGAGGGTGAGCATGGGGTTCAGCGACGTGCCCGGGTCTTGGAAGACGAAGCCGATGCGGCCGCCGTGCACGCGGCGCAGGCTGCGTGCCGACGCACCGACGAGCTGGATCGGATCATCCTGTCCGGCAAGGAGACTGGAGCCCGTGACGGTGGCCGCGGGCACGTCCAGCAGGCCGGTGGCGGCCAGCACCGTCATCGACTTGCCGGATCCCGATTCGCCCACGATGCCCAGCGTCTGCTCCCGGTCCACCGAGAGCGACACGTCACGCACGATCTCGCGGCGGCCCACGCGCACGCTCAGCCCGGCGACGTCGAGCACCGTCTCGTTCGCGACCGTCACCGTTGCCTCGCCGCCTCGCGCACCGTGCGCTGCCTCGGGTCGAGTACGTCACGCAGGCCGTCGCCGACGAGGTTGAGCGCCAACACGATGAGGAAGATGGCCGCTCCGGGGAACACCGCCATCCACCAGGCGAGGGTGACGAACCCCTGGGAGTCGAAGATCATGCGGCCCAACGACGGTTCGGGCGGCTGGATGCCCAGCCCGAGGAAGGACAGTGCGGCCTCGCTGAGGATCGCGAACGCCAGCGACAGCGACGTCTGCACGATCAGGGGCCCGGCGATGTTGGGGAGCACGTGGCGGGTCAGGACGAAGCCGTGCCCGGTACCCATCGACCGGGATACCGCGACATACGGTTCGACGCGCACCGACAGCGTGCTGGCGCGCGCGACGCGGGCGAAGATCGGGGTGTACACGACCCCGATCGCCAGCATCGTGGTGGTGACGCCGGGACCCAGGATGGCGACGATCGCCAGTGCGAGCAGCAGCACGGGAAAGGCGAACATGACGTCGACGACACGCATGAAGACCGTGTCGAGCCAGCCGCCGCGATATCCCGCGAGCACGCCGAGACCCACCCCGACGACGGCCGCGAAGGCCACGCTGACCACGGCGACCTGCATCGAGGCCTGGACCGCCACCATGACGCGGGACAACACGTCGCGGCCGAGTTCGTCGGTGCCGAACCAGTGCGCACCGCTGGGTCCCTGCAGCGCGATGGGCACGTCCACGTCGTTGATGCCGTAGGGGGTCAACCATCTCGCGGCGACGGCCACGACGGCGATGACGACCAGCAGCACGGCGCTGACCAGGGTGACGGGGTTGGACAGCAGCAGGCGCCACGATGCGACGCGGGTGGACTCGGGCGCGGGACCGGTCATGACAGCCGGATCCTGGGGTCGACCACGGCGTAGAGCACGTCCACCACGAGGTTGATGAGCAGGAACAGCGCGGCGATCAGCAGGACCGCCCCCTGGATGACGGGGTAGTCGCGCGCGGCGACGGCGTTGTACACCAACCGGCCGAGGCCCGGCCACGCGAACACCACCTCGACGACGATGACCCCGCCGAGGATCGTGGCCAGCTGGATGCCCGTGATGGTCAGGATCGGCACCAGCGCGTTGCGCACCGTGTGCCGCATGGTGACGACGGTCGGTGAGAGGCCCTTCGATCGCGCGGTGCGCACGTACCCGCTCGAGGCGACGTCGAGGACGGCCGAGCGGACGTATCGCGTCATGATGGCGCCGGCGACGAGGCCCACGGTGAGCCCGGGCAACACCATGTGCGACAGCCATCCGGCGGGGTCGCCGAACGGCGGCCGATATCCCGACGTCGGGAGCCAGCCGAGGGTGCTCGCGAACAGGGCGATGAGCAGGATGCCCATCCAGAAGTCGGGGATCGACACCCCGAACTGGCTCGTCACGCGGACGATGGCGTCGCTCAGCCGACCTTCGCGCAGCGCCGAGAAGATACCCGCGGGCAGTGCGATCAGCAGTGCGACGACGATGCCCACGGCCGCCAGCGACACCGTCGCGGGCAGCCGCTCGAGCAGCACGCCCAGCACGGGGTCGCCGTTGCGGAAGCTGACGCCGAGGTCGCCGCGCGCGGCGGAGACCAGGTAGCTCGCGAACTGGTCGTACAGCGGCCGATCCAGTCCGCTCGCCGAGCGCAGGGCCGCGTACGCCTCCGGGGTGTACCGCGTGCCGAGCGCGATGCGGACCGGGTCGCCGGGCACCAGGTGCACCAGTGCGAACACGACGATGAGCACGCCGACCAGCACCACCAGCGAGTACGCGACGCGTCGGGCGAGGAAGCGGATCACGGGTTCACCTGCTCCCCGAGCCGTGCGGTGCGGAAGCGCACGGCGCCGTCACGGCGCGCCTCGTACCCGGTGAGATCGGGCCGCCACGCCTGGATCACCGACGGGTTGTACAGGTACAGGTAGCTCACCTCGTCGGCGATGCGGGTGGCGGCCTGCGCGTAATCCCGTGCGCGCAGGGCGGTGTCGGTCTGCACGCGGCCCGCGTCCAGCAGCCGGTCCACCTCGGGATCGGAGAACTTCTGGGCATTGCTGCTGCCGTCGGTGTGATGCTGCGCGTAGTAGAAGTCGTCGGGGTCGATGTTGCCCAGCCACCCCATCATCAGCATGTCGAAGTGGCCGCTGTTCTGTTCGTCGAGCCAGGTCGCCATGTCGACGGTGCGGATGTTCACGGTGATGCCCAGCGGGGCCAGGTTGGCGGCGATCACCTGAGCGGCGGTGACCGTCTCGGGATACTCGCTGGTGACCAGCAGGTCCATGCTCGTCGGCGCGGCGTTGGCCTCGGCCAGCAGCCTCCTGGCCTCGTCCAGGTCGTAGCGGTACCGGTCGTAGGGCACGTACCACGGGTTGCCCTGGGGAATGGCCAGCTGGTTGGCCACTGCGGTGCCGTAACTCGTTGCCTGGACGATGGATTGGCGGTCGATGGCGTAGGCGATGGCCTGTCGCACGCGCACGTCGTTCCACGGCGCGCGGGCCTCGTTCAGGGCCAGGTACCAGTAGTCGTTGCTGGGCGTGACGGCCAGGTGAAGCGAGTCGTCGTCGCGCAACTGCGCCACCCGCTGCGTGGGAATGGCGTCGGTCCAGTCGATTTCACCGGCCTGCAGTGCCGAGAGCGCCGTCGACGGTTCGGAGATGAACTGGAACGTCACGCCGGGGATCGCGGGTGCCCCACCCCAATAGGTGGGGTTCGCGGCCAGCGTGATGGAGTCGCCGCTGCGCTGCGACACGAACGAGAACGGGCCGGTCCCCACGGGATGCGTCGCGATCTGGCCGCTTTCGACGTTGGCCCGGGAGACGATGGCCATGCCCTTGAAGCCGCCGAGGTTGGTCAACAGGTTGGGCGTGGGTTGGCGCACCCGGATCACGACGGTGGCCGGGTCCGGGGCGGTGACGTCGGTGACGGCGGCGAACTTGTCGACGTTGGAGAGCTTTTCGTCGATGATGCGGCGGTAGGAGTAGACGACGTCGGCGGCGCCGAAAGGGCTGCCGTCGTGGAAGGTGACGCCGCGCCGCAGGTGGAAGGTCCACGTCAGCTGGTCCGCCGACACGTCCCAGGACTCGGCCAGCGCCGGTCGCATCCGGAGGTCGGCGTCGGGTTCGACGAGCGTGTCGAAGACGTTCTCCAGGACCTCGAACGAGAAGTAGGCGCTGGTCTTCTGCGGGTCCAGCTGGTCGGGTTCACCGGCGATGGCGGCGATCAGGTTGCCGGAGCCGGCACCCAGGTCGACCCGCTGCGCTGGAGCGCACGACGACACGGCCAGGGTTGCGAGCAGGACAGCAAGGCTCGCCAACCACCGCATTGGGACCCTGTACCCACTGGGCCCGCGTCTCATGCCAACGAATCGAGGACCGACGCGTAGCTTTCCTTCACCACTTCCAGATGCGCCCAGCTCTCCACCGCGCTCACTCCCGGCAGTGCCCGCACGACGTCCATCGCCTCGACCAGCTGGGCCGCGGAGAACGCCCGCACCGTCATCAGCACGTCGAAGCGCCCCAGGGTCCTCGCGACGAAGATGGCCGCGGGCATCGCGGCGACGGCGGTGACCACCTCGCGGTGATCACCGACCAGCCGGATGCCCAGACCCACCGCACTCTGACGATCCTCGCCCGAGTGCCGCACGACGGCGCCGATGCGCACCACCTGCGCCTCGACGAGGCGCACCACACGGCGCCGGGCGCCGGCCGGGGACAGGCCGACCACCCTGGCCAGGTCGACGAACGAGGTGCGGCCGTCCTCCTGCAGCGCGCGCAGCAACGCCAGGTCCACCGCATCGACGGTGATGTCGACGTCTCCGACGGGCCCCACCACGTCGCGCACCACCTCGACGTAGCTCAGCGTGTCGACCCCGGTGACGCCGTCCATGCAGCGCAGTTCGCCGACGGCGCGGTCGATCTCTCGCGGGGACGCGGCACGCAGTTCGGCGACCAGTCCGTGCAGGCCGCCGGTGAGCGACAGGAACGGCACGTCGTCGCGGTGCGCGATCGCGGCGGCGATGGGAGCCGCGGGCCGGTCGACGGTGAGGCCGACGTGCGCCAACGCGCCGCGGCCCAGTACGGCGGGGTGCACCACACCGCGGACGACCACCTGGCCGCTGCCGATGAGCCGCTGCACGCGGACCGCGGCGGCCGACCGCGACAGGCCGACGCGGCGCGCTATCTCGGGGGGCGCCAGCCTTCCGTCGTCCTCGAGGAGTTCGACGATCGCCTCGTCCACCTGGTCCATGACAGCCCCTCCGTTCCGCGACCCGCGACATTCGCCGGAAGATCTTTCTACCCGTGATGGTCACCAGATCGAACGAAATCAATGGCTTTTCTCGTTCATTCGACCCGAACTTCCGTCTGATCACGTCAGATCGTGATCGGAAACGCCTCCGTAACGATCGAACTGATTGCACACCAGGACGGGTGAGCCCTACAGTGACCCGCACCACACCACCATCCCGGAGAGCGCCACCCGATGACCGTCTTGAGCCACACCGTCGACACCGTCACCGACACCGCGGGACGACTGCTCGCCGTGCACGCGCACCTCTCCCCCTCCCGCCGACCGTCCGAGGTAGACCGGTGAGCACCAACCCCGACGCCGACCCCCATGCCGAGGCCACCCCGCCGAAGATCACCCAGGTGGAGGTGCACGGCGTGGAACCCATCCCCGACTCCGAACGCACCGCGCGCCCCCTCGACCTCTTCCGGCTGACGTTCGGTGGAGCCAACACCATCGCCACCGTGGTGCTGGGCAGTTTCCCCATCGTGTTCGGGCTGTCGTTTCGCGACGCCGTGCTCGCGACGCTGCTGGGCGTCGTCGTCGGCGGCGCGATCTTGGCCCCCATGGCCGTGTTCGGACCGCGCAACGGCACCAACAACGCCGTCTCGTCGTCGGCACACCTCGGTGTCCACGGCCGGGTGGTGGGATCGTTCCTGTCGTTGCTCACCGCCGTCGCGTTCTTCTCCATCTCCGTGTGGACGTCCGGTGACGTGCTGGTGGGCGGCGCCCACCGGGCCGTCGGATTGCCACAGAACGACCTCGCCGTCGCCGTGGCCTACGGGATCTTCGCGATGCTGGTCTTGGTGGTGTGCATCTATGGGTTCCGATTCATGTTGCTGGTGAACAAGATTGCGGTGGTCGCCGCCACCGTGCTGTTCCTGCTGGGCCTCGTCGCGTTCGGCGGCACCTTCGACGCCGGCTATGCGGGCATCTTCGGGCCCGGCGCGGATGCGGCGACCCAGGCGCTGTACTGGCCGTCGTTCGTCGGCGCGGCGCTGATCGTGATGGCCAACCCCGTCAGCTTCGGCGCCTTCCTGGGCGACTGGGCGCGCTACATCCCGCGGGACACGCCGTCGTGGAAGCCGATGGCGGCGGCGTTCCTCGCCCAGATCGCCACGCTGGTCCCGTTCCTGTTCGGTCTGGTGACCGCCACGGTGGTCGCCACCACCGCCTCGGAGTTCATCGCCGACGGTGACTACGTCGGCGGACTGCTCGCGGTGTCCCCGGGGTGGTACTTCCTGCCGGTCTGCCTCATCGCGCTCATCGGCGGGATGTCGACGGGGACCACGGCGCTCTACGGCACGGGCCTGGACTTCTCCAGCGTGTTCCCGCGGTTCTCCCGCGTGCAGGCCACGATCTTCATCGGCGTCATCGCCATCGCGTTCATCTTCGTGGGCCGGTTCGCCTTCGACGTGGTGCAGTCCATCTCGACGTTCGCGGTGCTCATCGTCACGTGCACGGCGCCGTGGATGGTGGTCATGATGATCGGCTGGGCCACGCGCCGCGGCTGGTACGACTCCGACGCCCTGCAGGTGTTCAACCGGCGCCAGCGCGGCGGCCGGTACTGGTTCCGGCACGGCTGGAACTGGCGAGGCCTGGGCGCGTGGCTCGTCTCCGCTACGCTGAGCATCTGCTTCGTGAACCTGCCCGGCCAGTTCGTGGGGCCGCTGGGCGATCTGGCGGGCGGCATCGACCTGTCGATTCCCGTGGGCCTCGGGCTGGCCGCCGTGCTGTATCCCGTTGCGCTACGCCTCTTTCCCGAACCCGCCGACGCGTTCGGCCCCGACGGCCCGCGGTTCGTGCCTGCGGGGCCCGCGACCAACGTCCCCATCACCTCACTCGACGATCCCGAAACCACCGACACCGCAAGGGAAGTGACCGCATGAGCACCCCGCTCGGCCCCATCGACGCCTCCAAGACACCACGCTTCGCCGGCCCGGCGTCGTTCGCCCGCCTGCCCCGACTGGACCAGGTGACCAAGGCCGACGTCGTGGTGGCCGGGGTGCCGTTCGACTCCGGTGTGTCCTACCGGCCCGGCGCGCGCTTCGGCCCCACCTACGTCCGCGAGGCCTCGCGGCTGCTGCGGCCCTACAACCCGGCGCTCGACGTCTCGCCCTTCGAGATCGCCCAGGTAGCCGACGCGGGCGACATCGCGGTGAACCCCTTCAACATCAACGAGGCCATCGAGACCATCGAGGCCGCCGCCGTCGGCCTGACGAAGGACGGTACCCGCCTGGTGACGATCGGCGGCGACCACACCATCGCCCTGCCCCTGCTGCGCGCCGCGGCCGCCGCCCACGGCCCGGTGGCGCTGGTGCACTTCGACGCTCACCTCGACACGTGGGACACCTACTTCGGCGCCGAGTACACCCACGGCACCCCGTTCCGCCGCGCGGTGGAGGAAGGCATCCTCGACACCGAGGCGCTCTCGCACGTCGGCACGCGAGGCCCGTTGTACGGCAAGAAGGATCTCGAGGACGACCGCCGCTTCGGGTTCGGCATCGTCACCTCCTCGGACGTGTACTACCAGGGTGTGCGCGAGGTGGTCGACAAGCTGCGCGACCGCCTGGGCGACCGTCCGGTATACGTGTCCATCGACATCGACGTCCTCGACCCCGCCCACGCACCCGGCACCGGGACGCCGGAGGCCGGCGGCATGACCAGCCGCGAACTGCTCGAGATCCTGCGCGGTTTCCAAGGTCTGAACCTGGTGGGCGCGGACGTGGTGGAGGTGGCCCCGGCCTACGACCATGCCGAGATCACCGGGGTGGCGGCGTCGCACGTCGCCTACGACCTGGTGTCGCTGCTGGCCCAGCGGGTCCAGGAAACGGCGCCATGACCCGTAACGGCGGTGACGTCGTCGTCGAAACCCTGGCCGCACTCGGTGTTTCGCACGTCTTCGGCATTCCCGGCCAGCATGCGCTTGGGCTGTTCGACGCCATCCGGCGCAGCTCGCTCACCTTCGTCAGCTCGCGGGTGGAGAACAACTCGGCCTTCGGTGCCGACGGCTTCGCCAGGGCGACGGGCGACGTCGGCGTGCTGTTCCTGTCGACGGGCCCGGGCGCACTCACCGCGCTGGGCGCCCTGCAGGAGGCCTACGCCACCGGGGTGCCACTGCTGGTCATCACGAGCCAGGTCCCCCGCTCCGGGCTCGGGCTGCGCCGCGGCATGCTGCACCAACTCGACGACCAGCAGCGCAGCGCGGTGAACGTCACCAAGAGCACGGCGGTGGCCCACACGGCCGCCGCCATCCCCAGCCTGCTCGCCGACGCGTGGGCACTGGCCACCTCGGCGCCTGCGGGTCCCACGTGGGTGGAGATCCCCCAGGACGTGCTGCTCGAGACCACCGACGTGCCGCCGGTGACCGCGGTGCCGGTGCGGGCCACCGTCCGCCCGCCGCGCGACGACGTCGTGGCGGCGGCGGCGGACCTGCTGAACGGGGCGCAGCGGCCGGTGATCCTTGCCGGTGGCGGGGTGCGCCGGTCGGCGGGAGGTCGCGAGGCGCTGGTGGCCCTGGCCGAGCGCCTGGACGCCCCGGTCGTCTCGACCGTCGGCGGCAAGGGCGCCATCGGTTTCGGCCATCCGCTGTCGGCGGCGTCGTGGATCGAGGATCGGCACACCACCGACCTGCTCGAAGACGCCGACGTGCTGCTGGCCGTCGGCACCGCGATGGGTGAGGTCACCAGCAACTACTTCACGTTCGCGCCGCGGGGCCGAATCATCCACGTGGATGCGGAGGCTCGGGTGCTCGAGGCCAACCACCCGGCCCTCGCGGTCCACGCCGACGCGGCGACCGCACTACGGGCGCTGACCGCCGCGGTCGCCCCCCGGGAGCCGGGGCAGGGCGCACGGGTGGCCGGCGACCTGCGCCGCGCCGTGGAACGCCGGCTGGCCGGCCAGGACGTCGCGACCGAACTACGGCTGCTGCGCGATCTGCGCGCGGCGGTCCCGTCGAGCGCACACACGTTCTGGGACATGACGATTGCCGGCTACTGGGCGTGGTCGGCGTGGGATCCCGCCGACGGCGCGTTCCACTCCGCGCAGGGTTCGGGCGGTCTGGGCTTCGCCTTCCCCGCCGCCGTGGCCGCCGCGATCGGCACGGGCCGACGCACGTTCGCGGTCTCCGGCGACGGCGGCGCGATGTACTCCCTCGCCGAACTCGCCACCGCGCGGCAGCACGACGCCGACGTCACGTGGCTGATCGTCGACGACGGCGGGTACGGCATCCTGCGCGAGTACATGACCGACGCCTTCGGCCAGGCCACCGCCACCGAGCTGGCCCGCCCCGACTTCGTAGCGCTGGCAGGAAGTTTCGGCATCCCGGCGTATCAGACCTCGCCGGCCGACGTCGGCGCCGTCGTGGCCCGGACGTGCGCCACGCCCGGGCCCGCCGTCGTCGTCCTGCCCGCAGTGCTGCGGATGTTCGCGCCCACCCACCTCTCCAGTTAGGACCTTCTCATGGGCAAGCCCCTCGACATCGCGATCATCGTCGTCTACCTCGCCGCCATGCTGGCATTCGGCTTCTGGGGCAAGACCCGCACCAAGGACTCCGCCGACTTCCTGGTCGCCGGCCGGCGCCTGGGCCCGACGCTCTACACCGGCACCATGGCAGCCGTGGTGCTCGGTGGCGCCTCGACGGTGGGTGGCGTTGGCCTGGGCTACAAGTGGGGCATCTCCGGCATGTGGCTGGTGGTGGCCATCGCCATCGGGCTGCTGGCGCTGAGCCTGTTCTTCGCGGGCCGCATCCAGCGTCTGCGGGTCTACACCGTCGCGCAGATGCTGCGGCTGCGTTACGGCATCGACGCCACGTCGACGTCGGGTCTCGTGATGGCCGCCTACACCCTGATGCTCTCGGTGACGTCGACCATCGCGTACGCCACGGTGTTCAACGTGCTGTTCGGCACCGAGCGGACGGTGTCGGTGATCATCGGCGGTGCCATCGTGATGCTGTACTCGGCGATCGGCGGCATGTGGTCGATCACGCTGACCGACATGGTGCAGTTCGTGCTCAAGACCATCGGGATCTTCTTCCTGCTGCTGCCGTTCACGTGGCACCGCGCGGGTGGGCTCGACGGCATCCGGGAACGCGCGGGCGACGCCGTGTTCGACCTGGGCGCCATCGGCACCCAGACCATCATCACGTTCTTCGTGGTCTACAGCTTCGGAATGCTCATCGGACAGGACATCTGGCAGCGGGTGTTCACCGCGCGTTCGCCACGCGTCGCCAAGTGGGGTGGCACCGCCGCCGCCATCTACTGCCTCTTCTACGGCGTGGCGGGCGCCCTGATCGGCATGGCCGCCTCGACGTTCCTGCCCGACGTGGAGGCCAAGGACGACGTCTACGCCCAGATCGCCGAGGCCATCCTGCCGGTGGGCATCAGCGGCATCGTGCTGGCCGCCGCGGTGGCCGCCATGATGTCGACGGCGTCGGGTGCCCTGATCGCCACCGCAACGGTGGCGCGCACCGACGTCAAGCCGTTGCTGCAGCGACTGCTCGGACGCACGCCCGACGCCGAGGACGGCGACCGCGACGTGCACTCCGACCGCATGTACGTGGTGGTCCTCGGCATCGCCGTGATCGTGATCGCGGCGCTGCTCAACGACGTCGTCGCCGCCCTCACCATCGCCTACGACATCCTGGTGGGCGGTCTGCTGGTGCCCATCCTCGGCGGCTTCCTGTGGAAGCGGGCGACCGGCGCGGGCGCGCTGTGGGCGATGGTGACCGGCACCGTCGTGACGCTGGGCACCATGGTGGCCGTCGGCGACGTGCTGGCCAACGAGCCCATCTACTACGGCCTGGCATCCAGCCTGGTGGTGTTCGTCGTGGCGAGCCTGGCGACTCCGCGGACACCCGCCGCGGTCCTCGCGGAGTGGGACGGCCGTCTGGCGGGCCGCGACGCCGAGTCGCCCCGCGTCACCACCTGACCCCTGGCGCGAACTCGACGCGCCCGCCGCGAGATCTGCACCGGGGTCGCGTGGCGTCGCGCACCGCGACCCGCGCGCAGAACTCGCGGACATCCGGGCGGATGTCAGGGCACCAGGACCACCTTGACGCAGTCCCCGGCCCGTTGCGCCACCCGCGCGTAGGCCTGGGCGGCGTCGTCGAGGGCGTAGGAGTCGGTGAAGATGCCGCCGACGTCCAGACGGCCCGCCCGCAGCAGCGGCACCAGTTCGGGCCACGTGCGTTGCACCGGCGCCGTGGTCATGCGCAGCGTGACGCTGCGCACCAACGACATCAGGGCGGGGAACGGGAACGGGTTCAGGTCGTGCACGCCCACCACCGACACCGTGCCGCCCGCACGCACGCACGTCAGCGCCGACGTCATCGTCGCGTCGTTGCCGACGGCGTCGATGACCGCCGCCGCACCGCGCCCGCCCGTCGCCTCGGCCACCGCGCCCAGGTCGTCGGGATGTAGCGGCGTCGCCCCGCTCGCCGCGGCGCGCACCCGACGGCCCTCGACGGGGTCGACGCCGAACACCGACCCGGCGCCCTGGGCGATCGCGCTGCGCACCGCGCACAGCCCGACCGCGCCCAGGCCGAGCACCACCACCGTGGCACCGGGCGTGATGTCCGCCCGCCGGGCACCCGCCCACCCCGTCGCCAGGTTGTCGGTCAGCAGCAGGGCGGCGTCGTCGTCGAGACCCTCTGGGACTGGCAGCAATTGGAAGTCGGCGGCCGGTACCGCCAGCAGTTCGGCCTGCGCGCCCCCCAGCGCACCGGACCCGAAGATCCGCGGGCCCGAGACGCACGTGACCGGATCCAGCGTGGCGCATCCCGCGCACGCCCCGCACCCGGCCACCGACGACACCAGCACGCGATCGCCGACGCGCACCGTGCGGACCTCGGGCCCGGCCTCGACCACGATCCCCACGGCCTCGTGTCCCAGGGCCACGGGTTCGGCCAGTGGGTAGTCGCCTTCGTAGAAGTGCAGATCCGAACCGCAGATGGCGGTGGCCGTCACCTGCACGACGGCACCGTCGGGGCCGGGCAGGCCCGGGTCCGGGCGACTGTCGACGCGCACGGTCCCCGGGGTGTCGATCAGCACGGTCCGCATGGCCGGAGTCTAGGGGCGCCGACGGGCGTTGCGGCACAATCGAGGCCAGCATGACCGAGACCGACGATCCGCCGACCACCTCGCGCCGGGCGCACGTGCTGCGTCTGCTGCTGTTCGCGGCGTTCCTGGCCGTCCTGTTCTATCTGGTGGCCGTTGCGCGCATCGTCGACGTGGCCACCGTGCGCGACGCCGTGGCGGCCACCGGGCCCGCTGCGCCGCTGGTGTACGTCGCGGTGTCGGCGTGCCTGGGCGCCATCCTGGTGCCCGGCCCCATCCTCGCGGCGGGCAGCGGTTTCCTGTTCGGGCCGCTGGTGGGCACGTTCGTCACCCTGGGCGCCACGGTGAGCACCGCGACGCTGACCGGTCTGATCGGCCGCCGCGCGGGACGCAGCAGCGCCCGCGGGGTGCTCGGCCCGACGCGGGCCGACCGGCTCGACGCCATGATCGGCCGCCACGGGCTGTGGGCCGTGGTCGGGCAGCGGTTCGTCCCCGGCATCTCCGACGCGCTGGCCTCCTATGCAATGGGCGCCTTCGGGGTGCCGCCCTGGCAGCTGGCCGTCGGCGCGCTGATCGGCTCGGCGCCGCGGGCGTTCGTCTACACCGCACTCGGCGCCTCGATCGCCGATCTGTCGGCGCCACTGGCCTATGCCGCCGTCGCGGTCTGGTGCCTCACCGCCGTCGCCGGCGTCTATGCCGCCCACCGCGGCTACCGGGCCTGGCGCGCCCGGGACTAGCCGGATCCGGCCATGTGCAGCGCCGCGAGGTGGCTGAAGAGCACCGAGGCGCCGATCGGGTTGCCCCCGCCGGGATAGGTCTCGCCCGAGATCGCGGCCATGGTGTTGCCCGCCGCGTACAGCCCGGTGATGGGCCGCCCCGCGGTGTCGAGCACCCTGGCGCAGGCGTCGGTGCGCAGGCCGCCCTTGGTGCCCAGGTCGGAGACGCCGAACGCGGCGGCACGGTAGGGCGGCACATCGATGGGCGCCAGCGGCGCCGCGCCGCCGGTGAACACCACGTCGAATGCCTCTCGCCCGCGGCCGAAGTCGTCGTCGACGCCCCGGGCGGCCATGTCGTTGAACCGTCGGACGGAGGCGTGCAGACCCTCCGGGGGAACGCCGATCACCTCGGCGAGTTCGTCGAGCGTGGCGGCCTGTCGCCACAGCCCGGCCGACTCGTACTCGGCAGTGGGCGCGAACGACACGTTGGTGGCCAGCACCGGCGGTTGCTCGCCGGCCCTGCTGTCGTAGACCAACCAGAACGGGGTCCCGACGGTACCGTCGGCCATCGCGGCGAGGATGGCGCGGCCGGAGCGGTCGTAGGCCGCGGCCTCGTTGACGAACCGGCTTCCGGAGCGGTCGACGAACATCCCCCCGACGATGCCCAGCGCGAACGCCGCGCGGCCGTCGGGATGGATCAGCCCCGGCGACCACCAGGCCTGGTCCATGAGATCGGTGGCGGCACCCGCCGCGATGGCGGCACGGTGCGCCCACCCGGTGTTGCCCGGCGCCCCCATGGTGTCGGAAACGCTTCCCGGTACGCCGTTCTCGGCGCGCATCGCCGCGTCGTGCTCGAAGCCGCCCGCGGCCAGCAGCACTCCCCGCCGGGTGCGAATCACCTGACGCGTTCCGTGATGGTCGACGACGCCGCCGATCACGGCGCCGTCGTCGACCACGAGGTCGACCAGCCGGGTGGACAGCTGGGCGGTCACTCGGGGGTCGTCGGCCATCGCGGCCAGGAAGCGACCGATCAGCGCGCGCCCTCCCACCAGGAGGTCGGGCTGCGGCGCACCCAGCCTCTCGTGATCCAGGGGTCCGCGCACCAGGCCGGCGAACCTGCCGAGCCGCGCGTCGGGGATGGCCCTCGACACGACGTGACGCATCCCGTCCGCCCGGGCATCCGGCACCGAACCGAAGTAGTCGGGCCACGGCAACACCTTGAAGGCGAAGCGCTCGTCGCGTTCCAGATACTCGATGAGGGCCGCGCCGCCGCGGACGTAGACCTCCTGAAGTTCGCCGGGGGTGCGGTCGCCCACGACGGCGTGGAAGTAGCGCAGCGCGGCGTCGATGGTGTCGTCGCAGCCCTCGCGGACGGCCACGGGATTGCCGGGGAACCACATCCCGCCGCCGCCGGAGTAGGCGGTGGTGCCACCGAAGCGGTCCGTCGCCTCGACGAGTGCTACCGAAAGGCCCTCGCGCGCGGCGGTGTACGCCCCCGCCACACCGCCACCGGATCCCACCACCAGCACGTCGACGACGTCGTCGAGAGCCTTCACCGTTCCCCCTTCCGGTGGCCACCCCAGCGGGTCCGAACCGACATTCGAGACATCATCCCCTCCGGCGGCCGCACCGACTACGCTTCTGGCTCATTGCCGAGGAAAGGACCCTCCGATGTGGTGTCGACCGTCGATGCGTGGCGTGATCGCCGCGATGTTGGGCGCTTGCGCCGCTTCCGCCGTCGTCATGGCGCCGACGGCGTCCGCCGAGCCCGGGGCTCCCGGGCCCAACTTCTTGACGCAATCGCATCGGGTGCTCTGCGCGGTGACCCCCGACTCGACCATCGCCGACCCCGGCGTCGACGCGGTGGTGTGTCAGGGCGACTTCACCCAGCCGGGTGCGCACTTCCAAGCCATCACGCACGGTGACGGGAAGCTGGAGTGGCAGGACGCCAATCTCGCGATCGACAACCCCACCACCGACATGACCTACGGCCAGACCTACCACCGAGGCAACTGGACGATCTTCCACGATTCCAGCGGCACGCGGTTCACCAACGACCGCACGGGCCGCGGCATGTTCGTCTCGATCGAGAACGTCTACGCATTCTGACGGTCGGGCGTTCCGTCGCCCACGATTGACGCTCGCGTCGATCCCAGCGGCTATGGTGACCGCGTGTGCACCCGTCTGCTGTGGAACACCAACGCCCTCGCCGTGCTGTCCGGCCGCACGATGGACTGGCCGGAGTCCACGGAACCACTGCTGGTCGTCTCGCCTCGCGGACGGGAGCGTGACGGCGGGATGCTCGGCGGCGTCGTCGTCGACGAACGCAACCCGCTGCGATGGGTCAGCCGCTTCGGCTCGGTGGTGACGAGCATCTACGGCATCGGCAGCATCGACGGCCTCAACGAGCAGGGCCTGGCTGCTCACGGTCTGTACCTCGAGACCACCGACCTCGGCACTCGCGATCCGGCGAAACCTGGCCTGCAGAACGCCCTTTGGGTGCAGTACCTCTTGGACCAGGCAGGCACCGTGGCCGAGGCGTTGACGCTGATGGACGACGTGCAGCTCATCCTCGCGCACGCCCATGGCTTCGACGCCACCATCCACCTGGCCATCGAGGACGCCGCGGGCGACTCCGCGGTCGTCGAGTTCGCCGACGGCAGCCCGGTGGTCCACCACGGCCGCGAGTACACCGTGATGACCAACGATCCGACCTATGCCGAACAACTGGCCCTGCTTGCCCGGCAAGACTTCTCGCACCCCACCTCACAGACGCCACTCCCGGGCAACATCAACGCGGTGGACCGCTTCCAACGCGCGGCCTACTTCGCCGCGATGCTGCCCGAACCCACCGACGAGCGCGAGGCCGTCGCGGGTCTGCTCGCGATCATGCGCAACGTGTCGGTGCCCTTCGGTGCTCCCGACGCCGACTTCGGCACCTACGACACCGAGTACCGGACGGTCGCCGACCTCACCAACCGGTGGTACTTCTTCGAGTTGTCGCGCAGTGCCAACCTGCTGTGGGTCGACCTGACGGCGGTGAACCTCGAAGAGGGTGCGCCCGTGGTCGCCGTCGACCCCTACGACTACTCGTTGATCGGCGACGTCACCGCGCGCTTGACCCCACGCGAACTCGCCTTCTGAGGGCGGGTTTGGGCTGCGTCAGAACGGCTATCCCGAAACGCCACCCCCTATCGGGTGATCGAGATCGGCCCACGGAGCACGGATGACGAATTCGACCGGGGCGTCGACGTCGGAGGAGGCACTCCTGCACGACGTCGTGACCGCCCATCACGCGCTGATGGTCGCCAAGCTGTGGCGGCATCCCGGATCCGTGGAGCACGCCGAACTGTCCATGCAGGCAGCGGTGGACCGGGCCCGCGCCCACGACGTGCCGTGGGGCCGGATCGCCGACGCGCTCGGCATCGCGCGCGGCAACGCCTATCGTCGCTACCGCCCGCGCGTCGAGGCCGTCGACGCCCGAGAACGCACCCAACGGTGAGCGTCGAGACCGGGTACCCCCGCTAGCCTGGCAGCGTGTACACGCCGCCAAGGTTCGCCATCTCCGACGACGAGGTGCGGGCGACGCTGTCCCGCGCCGGTCTGGTGCACCTGGTCACCTTCACCGGTGACGACTCGTTCGTCACGCCACTGCCCATGGTCTTCGACGCCGAGCGGCACCGCCTGCTGGGTCACGTCGCACGCCTCAACCCGCACTGGCAGGCCGCCGAGTCCGCCGTGCGCAGCCTGGCGATCATCCCCGGGCCGCAGGCCTACGTCACGCCGTCGTGGTACGAGACGAAGGCCGAGACCGGCACCGTGGTCCCGACCTGGAACTACGACACCGTGGTGGTCCACGGCCGGATGCACGTGTACGACGACCCGGCGTGGGTGCGCGCGCAGGTCGACCTGCTGACGGCCGAGCACGAACGCCACCGGCCGCAGCCCTGGCAGGTGGCCGACGCGCCGCCGCGCTACGTCGCCGGACAGCTGCGGGCGATCGTCGGCGTCGAGTTGGAGATCACGCGCTGGGAGGGCAAGGCCAAGATGTCGCAGAACCAGCCGGAGCGCAATCGCCGTGGCGTCGTGGCCGGCTTGCGGGAGTCCGAGTGCCCGCTCGACCACGCCGTCGCCGACCGTGTCGAGCAGATGGTAGAAGCCGACCGTGTCGAGCAGACGGCAGAAGCCGACCGTGTCGAGCAGGTCGCAGACGAGGAGACGCCGCGCCCCGCACCGCGGTGACGTTCCCGTCGGGCGTCATCCCGTTCGCGCGGTGCCCGCGACGGTACCTGCCTCTCGGCTGCGCCGGACCGCTACGGGCGCGCGTGTGCCACCAGCATCGCCAGCCCGCGCTCGAATGCCCGGGTGGCGACGGTCTCCTCTGAATCCTGGTCGTGCAGCGTCGAATACGCGGCGGCGAAGCGCGGAAACCGGGCCTCCTGGCCGGCGGGATCGAACATGATGCTGGGGCCCGACATGTCCAGGACGCTGCCGAGGATGAAGGATTCGAACGCGGTCAACAGTGGGATGACCTCGGACGGCGGCCATCCGACCGCTTCCGCTGCCACCGTGAAGTCCTCGTACTCTGCCAGTAGGACCGGCGCGGAGGCGCGCGTGGTCATCAGCAGCGGTACGGCGCGCGAATGCCGCGCGAACGCCAGCCGGTAGGAGCGCGCCCACGCCAGCAGGCCCTCCTCCCAGGGCAGCTCCCGCAGCGGCGACGAGTCGATCTTCGCCGAGACCAGCGCGCGCACGTCCTCGACCATCGCTGCGCGATCCGGGACGTGGTTGTACAGCGACGTCGGATTCACGTTGAGCTTCTGCGCCACCCGTCGCATGCTGGCGCCTTCGATGCCGTGACGATCCACCAGGGCCAGCGCGGTGCGGGCGATGAGATCGCGACTGAGGATGGGACGCGGTGGTCGAGCGATGGCCGGTCTCCTCTCGGGACCCGCCCAGCGTACCGGCAGCGGCCCGCACAGCCTCGGCGTCCAGCACGCTTCCAAACCGACACCGTATGTTTTAGGCTGTCGGCGGACCATCGCCCGCACCCCACTGCGCCCGTCCCCCACCGACATCCGAACCGAGGCTCGCCAGATGAACCCCCACCCCGACTTCACCGTCGTCGAAGCCGACCCCGACTTCACCGTCGTCGAAGCCGACCCCGACTTCACCGTCGTCGAAGCCGACCTGGACACCCTGGCGCGCGCCCTGGACGACGGCACCCTCACCAGCGTCGAACTGGTGGCCCGGCACCTGAACCGCATCGCTCACTTCGACCGCTCGGGCATCGCGCTGAACGCGGTGCCCGTGCTCAACCCGGCCGCCTTCGCCGAGGCGCGCGAATCCGACCGGCGCCGGGCACGCGGGCAGTCCCTCGGCCCGCTGGACGGCATCCCGTACACGGCCAAGGCCAGCTACAAGGTGCGCGACCTGCCGGTGACGGCCGGCTCCCCGGCGTTCGCCGACCTGGTGGCCGACGACGACGCGTTCGCGACGGGCCGGCTCCGGGCGGCGGGCGCCATCTGCCTCGGCCTGACGAACATGCCACCGATGGCCGCCGGCGGCATGCAGCGCGGTCTGTACGGACGCGCCGAAAGTCCCTACGACGCTCGGTATCTCACGTCGGCGTTCGGTTCGGGGTCGTCGAACGGCTCGGGCACCGCAACCGCGGCGAGCTTCGCCGCGTTCGGTCTGGCCGAGGAGACCTGGTCGTCGGGCCGGGCGCCGGCCTCCAACAACGCGCTGGTTGCCTACACGCCGTCACGCGGCGTGATCTCCGTTCGCGGCAACTGGCCGCTGGTCCCCACCATGGACGTCGTGGTGCCCCATGCGCGTTCGGTCTCCGACCTGCTCGCGATGCTGGATGCGATCGTCGACGACGACCCGGTGCGCGAGGGTGACCTGTGGCGGTTGCAGCAGTGGATCCCGCTCCCGGCGGCCTCGTCGGTCCGACCCCTGTGCTACCGCGAGCTGTCGCCACTGCCGCTGCGGGGCATTCGCCTCGCGGTTCCTCGGCTCTACGTCAACGGCGACCCCGACAGCGCGCACCCGATCGAGACCCGCGAATCGGTGATGTCGCTCTGGCGCAGCGTGCGTGACGACCTGGTGGCCGCGGGCGCCGAGGTGATCGAGACCGACCTTCCGGTCGTCGAGAACTACGAGGGGCTGCATGCCGACTCGCGCTCGATGGTCGACCGCGGCCTGGTACCGGCGGAGTTCCTCGACCGCGAGCTGTGGGAGCTGTCGATCTGGGCCTTCGACGAATTCCTCAAGGCCACCGGGGCATCGGGTCTCGCCGACGTCGACCCGGAACGGATCTTCCCGGCGCCGCGGGGCGCACTCCCCGACCGCTACGGCGTGTTCCCGTTCGATCTCGCCTACGACCTGGCCGACTACGTACCCCGCGCCCGCGCGGGGGTCACGCCCTTCGACGAGATCCCTGCCGTCGAGGCGGGCATGCGGGGGCTGGAGCGCACCCGCGAACTGGACTTCGAGGGCTGGCTCACCGAAGGCGGGTTCGACGCCGTGATCTACCCGGCGGCCGCGGACGTCGGCCCCGCCGACGCCGACGTCGACGCCGCATCGGCCGACCGCGCGTGGCGCAACGGCGTCTGGGTGTCCAACGGCAACCTCGTGCCACGCCATCTCGGCATCCCCACCGTCACGATCCCGATGGGCACCATGGCCGACACCGGCATGCCCGTCGGGCTCACGCTGGCGGGCCGGGCGTATTCGGACACCGCACTGCTTCGGCTGGCGCGGGCCGTCGAGGGGTTGCGGCCGCGACGCGTGGCCCCTGCCCGCACCCCGTCACTGCCCGACGAGCGGGTGTTCGACCGCGCCCACCGTGCCACCGACGGCGATCTCGACATCGCCGTCACCGACGTGGCGGTCCGCGACCGTTCCGGCGGCGTCGAGGTGACGTTCACGGTCGAGGCGAAAGACGGCGTGGCGCAGGAGATCGTCGCGTTCGTCGACGGGACGCGCGTACCGCTGTCGATCACCGCAGACGGATCGGCGACCGGCACGGCGACGCTGCCCCCGGACGCACACACCACGGCCCACAGCGAGTGGCGGGCTCCGTACGGTCCACTGATCGTCGCGGTCGCGCGCGACGCCCGGGGCGTCGTCGCCGCAGCGGTGGCCACCACCCCGGATGCACCCCTGTGAGGAGATCGATCGGCGCCGCCGCATCGCCGCCATCCTGGCGCCCACTAAAACCTACAGTGTAGGTTTCAGGTGATCTGCGCCGCCCCGAACCCCTCGAGACGAGGACGTCGATGACCACCACACCCGCCTCCGACGTCGCTCGGCTGCCGTTGACGGCACGCCGCGCCACGTCGACGTTCGGCATGTCCGTGCTGGGCCTGCTGTCGGCGAACCTGTTGCCGTTCATGGTCGTTGCGCTCCAAGACGCTCTGGGTGTCGGTGTCGCCGAGGCCGGGACCATCATGACGGGGTCCTTGCTCGCGACCGCGCTGACGTGCATCGCGGTGACGCGCTTGGCCGAGGGCACGCGGCGAGTCGCCGTCGCCCGCGTGGGCCTGGTGGTGGCCGCCGTCGGATTCGGCGTCGCCGCCTCGTCTCTCGGCACGGTCATGACGGTCGGCGGCGTGATCGTCGGCGGCGCCGGTGCCGGTGGCGCCCTGGCCGCCAGCGGCGCCGCACTGGCCGCGCTGCGCAACCCCAACCGCATGTCGGCGGCCAACGGTCTGGTGAACCGCTTCCTGGTCACGGTGGTGCTCGCGGTCGTCCCGCTGGTCGGCGTCACGCTGAGCAGCGTCTACGGACTGGTCGCCGGGCTCGCCGTCGCGCTGCTGCTGATGTCGGCGTGGCTACCCGCCGCGCCCGTCGTGGACGAGCGCCCCGTCGCCCGGGAAGTCGTTGCCGACGAGTCGATTCCACGCCGTCGGGTCACCGTCGCGGGCATCGCGCTGCTCGTCACGTACGCGCTGTGGGCCATCAGCGAGGACTCCCTGTGGGCCGTCGCGGGCAGCATGGGCGCCGAGCACGCGGGGCTGGGCGACGCCGCCCTCGGCGTGGTGCTCAGCGTCTCGAGCGCCGGCGGATTCGTCGCCGCGCTCGCGCTGATCGTGCTCGGCGACCGCCTGGGCCGGGCGGTGCCGCTGGGCGTGCTGCTCGTCGTGGGCGGCGCCCTGAAGGTCGGCACGTCGGTGACCACCGATCCCACCGTCTTCGGAATCCTGCTGGTGGCGTGGAATTCGGTGTATCTGGCGGCGTTCCTGCTGTTCATCGCCGCGGCCGCGGCGTTGGACGCGAACGGCCGCTTCTCCGGCCCGTCGGTGGGCGTGTACCTGGTGGGATCGAGTTTCGCACCGATGGCCGGCGGGTGGCTCGCGCAGACGTTCGGCTACGGGACGTTCGGGTGGGTGCTCGGCGTCGCCAGCTGGCTGCTGGTGCTGCCGGTCGTGCTGGTCGCACGCCTGTCGACACGGGTGGAGAAATCAGAGATGGCGCGCCGCCAGGCCGCCACTATCGCAGAGGAGGCACGTCGATGACCCGTCGCACAGCGCTGGTGAATGCGCGCGTCGTCAGCTCGGCAGGCGCCGTCGACGCCGTCGCCGACGGCACCCTCGAGGAGGCGGGGTGCGTCGTCATCGAGGGAGACCGCATCGCCGCGCTGGGCGCCACGTCCGACACGCCGGAGGCCGACCAGACGATCGACGTCGCAGGCCGCCTGGTGCTCCCCGGCTTCATCGACTCCCACGTCCACCTGCTCTGGTTCGGGGCGGGACTGAGCAGCGTGGCCCTCACGGACGCCGGCGACCTCGCCGAGATCCAGCGGCGGCTGGTCGAGGCCCGGCGCGCGCTGCCCGCCTCGGCGACGATGCTGCGCGGCCGCGGATGGCTCTTCGACGCCGTGGACGGCGAACCCACCGCCGCCATGCTCGACGACGTCGTCGCCGACATCCCGGTGTTCCTGGACTCCAACGACATGCACTCGGTGTGGGCGAACACCGCCGCCCTGCGGGCGATGGGGCTCGACGCCGACACCGCGGACCCGGCAGGCGGTCGCCTGTCGCGGCTGCCCGACGGCTCCCCGGCCGGGATGCTCTACGAGCGGGCGGCACACGATCTGGCGTGGGCTCACCTGGCGTCCGTGACGTCCGACGAGGACCGGGAACGGCACGTCGCGCTGGCGCTGGAGACGTTCGCCGCCGCGGGTGTCACGTCGGTGGTGGACATGGGCATGGACGAATACGGCTGGAAGGCACTGTGCGACCACGCCGAGCGCCGCGGTGGCCGCCTGCCGGTGCGGGTGTCGGCGCACTGGCTCGTCACCGACTCCGGTGATGCCGAGCGCAACCTGGCCGAGGTGCGCCGCGCTGCCGAACTCAGCCGCGAGCGCACCCCGTGGCTGGAGTTGATCGGCATCAAGCTCGTGCTCGACGGCGTCATCGACGCATGCACGGCGGCGCTGTCCTACCCGTACGCCAACGGCACGTCCGGCGACCTGCTGTGGAGCGCCGAGGCGCTGCTGCCCGTGGTGGTCGCCGCCGATGCCGCCGGGCTGCGGTTGGCGCTGCACGCCATCGGCGACCGGGCCAGCGACGTGGCACTCGACGTCCTCGAGGAGATGATCCGGGTGAACCCGCCGTGGGACCGCAGGCCCCGGCTGGAGCACCTGGAGATCGTGCACGAGCAGACGCCGGCCCGGATGGCACGCCTCGGCGTCACGGCCTCGGTGCAGCCCGTGCACGCCGATCCCGCCATCCAGCCGAACTGGCGCGCCCAGCTCGGCGACGACCGCGTGCACCGCGGGTACCCGTGGACGGCGTTCACCGACGCCGGCGCCCGGTTGGCGTTCGGCACCGATGCGCCCACCGCGCCGCACGAGGCGCTGGCCAACCTGTACATCGCCACCACCCGGCGGTCGGCCACCGACCGCGATCTGCCGCCGAACGAACCCCAGTGGGCGGTGTCGGTGCCCGCGGCGCTGCGGCACGCGACCCTGGACTCCGCGGCGTCGTTCGACGCCGACGGACGCACCGGCCGGGTGCGGCCGGGCATGTACGCCGACCTGGTCGTGCTCGACGGGGACGTCCTCGACGGAGACCTTCTCGAGGTCACCGTGGCACGGACTATCGTCGGCGGCGAAACCGTTCATCAGAAGGGCTGATCGAGACGATCATGGCTGGCGAATACTTCGACTTCTTCGCGCACCGGGAACTTCCCACCCCGACGCTGGACCCCGGCGAGGTGCGGCGGCTGGTGTCCGAGACGTGGGCGCTGGACTGCCATCTCACCGAACTGGGCAGCCAACAGGACCAGAACTTCCTGATGTCCGAGGGCCCGGGCGCGGCGCCGATCGGAGTCCTCAAACTGAGCAACCCGGTGTTCAGCGGCGCCGAGATCGAACTGCAGGATCTCGCCGCCGCCACCGTCGCCGGGCACGACCCGACCATACGCGTGCCCCGCATCGTCGCCGGCCCCACCGGGCCCATGTCCGCCTGGTGGGACACCTCGCAGGGACGGCTGCAGGCCCGCGTCATCGAGTTCTTCGACGGCGCCACGCTGATGGGCTCGGGCTACCTCGCGCCGCGCGTGGTGGCGCGGCTGGGCGAACTCGCGGGCCGCGTCAGCGTCGCCTTGAAGGATCTGAGCCATCCGGCATCGGCCCGCGTGCTGCAGTGGGATCTGCGGCACGCGGACCGTGTCATCGCCGAACTGCTGCCCGACGAGCCCGACGTCGAGGTCTCCGAGTTCGTCGCCGCCGTCGCCGACGCAGCACGACGCGAGCTGGATCCGGTGCGGTCTCGGTTGCCGATGCAGTTGGGCCACTTCGACATCACCGACGACAACGTGATCGCCCCGCCGGGACCGTGCACGGTCCCCGACGCCGTCATCGACTTCGGCGACGTGTGCGAATCGTGGGCCGTCGGCGAGATCGCGGTCACGGTGTCGTCCCTGCTGCACCACGACGGGCTCGGCCCCGTCGACGCACTGCCCGCCATCCGCGCCTTCCATGCCCACCGCCCGCTCGGCGAGGACGAGGTCGACGCGCTGTGGCCGTTGGTCGCCCTGCGCGGCGTCGTCCTCGTGCTCAGTGGTCGCCAACAGGTGCGGCTCGACGCGGACAATGCGTACGCCGACTCGGCGTTGGAGCGCGAGATGCGCATCCTGCGCCAGGCGGCATCGGTCCCGTTCGCGGTGATGTGCGCGCTCATCCGCGACGCCGTGGGACTGCCGCCCCGCCGCCAGTCCGGCTGGGGTGCAGGGGTTCTCGTGCCCGGAATCGCCGATGCCCGGGTGCTGGACGCCGGTACCACCGGCGAACTCAACGACGAGGGCCGCTGGCTCGACGGTGCGGTGCTGGCCGACGCCGCGCACGCCGCGCTCGACGGCGGCGCGCCCGCCGCGGTCGTCCCGGGCTGGCGCGCACGGCTCACCGGCGCGCCGTCACGCACGCCGGAAGCGCCGGCCACGGTGCCCACCGGCCTGACGCTGTGGCTGGCGCACGACACCGCGCTCGACGTCCCGCACGACGGCGCGCTCGCACCCACCGACGACGGGTTGACGATCACCGTCGGCGACCAGGTGGCCCGGTTCGGCGGCTTCGCGCCCACGGGCCCCACGCTGCCGGCGCGCACGCCCATCGGCGTGCAGGTCACCGTCGTCGACGCCGACGTGCCGCTGCGGGTGCCGGCACGGTATGCCCACGGATGGCAGGCGCTGGCCGGTGATCCCGGCCCGGTGCTCGGCCTGCCGGCGATGGCCGACGACGCCGCCGACGACACGTTGGTCCGGCGCGAACGCGTGCTGGCCGAGGTGCAGGAGCACTACTACGCCGAGCCGCCGCGCATCGAACGCGGGTGGCGCGAATACCTCGCCGACACCGACGGCCGCGTCTACCTGGACATGGTGAACAACGTGACGTCGGTGGGGCACGCCCATCCCAGGGTGGTCGAGGCGGCCCATCGCCAGGCGCGGCTGCTGAACACCAACTCGCGCTTCAACTACCGCGTCATCGCCGACTTCGCCGAGCGGGTGTCGGCGACACTGCCCGACGAACTGGACACGGTGTTCTTCGTGAACTCCGGCTCGGAGGCCACCGACCTGGCGATCCGGATCGCCATGGCCGCCACGGGCCGCGCCGACATCGTGGCGATGCGCGAGGCGTACCACGGGTGGACCTACGCCAGCGACGCGGTGTCGACGTCGATCGCCGACAACCCGAACGCGCTGTCGACGCGGCCGGCCTGGGTGCACACCGTGGATGCGGCGAACTCGTACCGCGGCGTGCATCGCGGCGCCGACGCCGTGCGCTACGCCCCGGAGGCGGTGCAGGTCATCGACGACCTGGCGGCTGCGGGCACGCCGCCGGCCGGCTTCATCTGCGAGTCGTACTTCGGCAACGCCGGTGGCGTCGCGCTGCCCGACGGTTACCTGCAGCAGGTGTACGCCGCGGTGCGCCGCCACGGGGGCATCGCGATCGCCGACGAGGTCCAGGTGGGGTACGGCCGCCTGGGCGAGTGGTTCTGGGGCTTCCAGCAGCAGCAGGCAGTGCCCGACGTGGTCGCCGTCGCGAAATCCGTTGGGGCGGGCCAACCGATCGGCATCGTGATCACGCGACGCGCCATCGCCGAGCGCTACCGCACGCAGGGTTACTTCTTCTCCTCGACGGGTGGCTCACCGGTGTCGTCGGCGATCGGTCTCGCGGTGCTGGACGTGATCCAACAGGAGGGCTTGCAGGAGAACGCCCGCGTGGTGGGCACCCACCTGCGGGCCCGGCTGCGCGCGCTCGGCGACAAGCACCCGATCGTGGGCACGGTGCACGGCTCCGGCCTGTACCTCGGGCTGGAGTTCGTCCGCGACCGGGACACGCTGGAACCGGCCACCGAGGAGACCGAGGCGATCTGCGACCGCCTGCTCGAACTCGGCGTCGTCATGCAGCCCACCGGCGACTACCAGAACGTGCTGAAGATCAAGCCGCCGCTGTGCGTCACCGAGGAGTCGGTGGACTACTTCGTCGACAGCCTGGATCGGGTCCTCACGACGGGGTGGTGATCCGACCGCGAGTTCTGCAGCAGGGTCGTGGGGAGACGTATCCGCACGACCCTCCCGCAGAACTCGACGCCGTTCGTGCGGCGCGGCGAGTCACGCGTCTCCTGCGAGCGTGGGAAATCTGAGCGTGGAGGACTAGGACACCAGCCCACGTCGCAGATACGCCATGCGCGCCTCGTCGACGAGGTTCGCGATCCGGGCGAGGTCGCGCGACCGCAACGACGTGACCAGCCCGAGCAGAACCGAAACCAGGAGGGTGAGCTGGATCACCTCGATGAAGCCATCGTGCGGCTGCTCGAAGCCGATGGCCGCCTCCCCTACGGTGTGATCGGGCGACGAGTGGGCCTGTCCCGCGCGGCGGTGGCGGCGCGGGTACACCGCCTGATGGACTCGGGGCGGGTCGACATCCGGGGCGCGGTGCACCCGGGCGTCCTGGGCCATCACGTCCTCGGTTACGCGATGGTCGAGGTGCGGGAGTCGGCGGCCGAGGTCGCCCGTCACGTGGCGACGTGTACCGACGTTCCGTTCGTCTGCGTGGTGACGGGTCGCAGGTCGGTCATCGCCGAGGTGCGGACGAACACGACGGCCACCTTTCAGGCCACCCTCGACCAGATCCGCGCCCACCCGCACGTCACGTCGACCACCACGCTGCGGTACGACGAGATCGTCCGCGACGTCGTGGGTCCGGTGGGCGCCGTCACCGCAGCCGTCGACGCGTTGGACGTCTCGTTGTTGCGGGCGTTGCAGGACGACGGTCGCCTCACCTACGTCGAACTGGCGCAACGCGTGGGACTCACGCCGGCGGGGGCGCGCCGGCGGGTCCGGGCGCTCATCGACGCGCGGGTCGTGCGGATCGGCGCGACGGTCCGGCTGACGGGTCGTGATCACTACGTGGCCATGGACATGACGGTGCGGGTCAGCAGACCCCGTGACGAGGTGGCAGCGGCGATCGCGGCGCAATGCACGCCAGTCTTCCTGGCCTACACGACGGGCGACGCGGACGTGTTGGTGACCTTGCGCGGACTCACCATCGCCCAGGTGGGCGCTGCGATGGACGCCATCAGGGCGATCCCGGGGGTCGACGACACCGATACGTGGATGTATCTCAGCGTCGTCAAGGAGGACTACCTGGCGCCGGTGCCGGCACCTGGGTGACGCCGCTTCGTGCGCAGACCGCGACGCCGATGGGCCGATACTCCTAACGTGTGTTCCGGAGATCGTCCGGCGTTTGGACGCACGGCACGTAGGGCGGGGGTGACATGGGGTTCTGGGACGGCGCGTGTCTGATCACGGGAGTCGTCTTCGGTGCGGGCGCGAACGCCACCGCGGTCCTGCTGCGACGCAGTGACGCCGGACGATACGAGCCCATGTCCCTTGGTATTCACGGCACGTACGACGGTTTCGGATCCATCGACTGGGTGACCGAGGACCTCGCCACCGCGCTCCTGACGCGGTTCTGCTCCGCTGCACACCGCGCCGCCCGCTTCCACGTGCGCGACGACACCGGCGCGGACGAGCCGAGCCATGTCGACGAGGACATCGACGTCGAGTCGCTGCTCCACCTGGTCGCACACACCACGTCGTCCTTGGAGGGGTGGGACGATCGTTGCCCGCCGGGCACGCTGCTCGACGACCAACCCGTGGTGCTCGCCTTGATCGCCCAGCCCGTGTGGGATGCCATCGCCACCCAGAGCCGCGCCGAGGGCACGATGCACGCATTCGGTCCCGGCGAGCCCATTGCGTCCGAGATCTACGCCGAGCACCTGGATCAGCTCGCCGAGCCGCTGCGCCAGTTCACCGCGGTCGCCGACGTCATCGCCCGCCGGCCGCGGCTGCGATGGGCACCACCCGACGAACCCGACCAGCGCCATCCGCGGCCGTCCGGCCGCCAGTATCGCCTCGAGGAGGTTCGACGGTTCCTCGACGACGCCCGGCGCGAATATCGGGGCGAGCAAGCAATCCTGGATGCGCTCGACGCCATCGACCAGACCGGCCTCGCGTAGGGCGGGCGGGGCTCGAACCCGCGACCAAGGGATTATGAGTCCCCGGCTCTAACCAACTGAGCTACCGCCCTCAGATGCGCACTGCGCGGCGCCCATCTTCGCATGGGCTCGTCCCGGCCTCGCACGAGACGCCCGCCGCACTCACCGAGCCTGGCTCACCGAGGACATGTGGAAGTCCGGGATGCGCAGCGACGGCATGGCGGCGCGCGTCGCCCAGTCACCCCACTCGCGGGGTAGCGTGACCTCGCTGACGCCGGCCTCCGTGGCTCGCCGCAGCAGGTCCAGCGGGCTCTCGTTGAACCGGAAGTTGTTCACCGCGGCCGTCACCTCGCCGTCCTCGACCAGGTACACGCCGTCGCGCGTCAACCCGGTCAGCAGCAGCACCGTGGGGTCGACGGTGCGGATGTACCACAGCGTCGTCAACAACAGGCCGCGCTCGGTGCCGGCGATCATGTCTGCCAGGCTCGCGGTGCCGCCCGTCATCACGAAGTTGTCCGCGGGCACCGTCACCGGCACGTCGAACTCCGCGGCTGCCGCCCGCGGGTACGCCAGCGCATTGATGGCCCCGTCGCGGATCCACTCCGTGCGTCCGACGTCCATGCCGTTGTCGAAGACCGACACCCGCTCCGACGAACTGCTCGCGGCGACGAACGGCGCGCACTCCAGCCCCGGTGCAGTCGGGTCCGAGTACAGCTGCAACCCCAGGTCGGTGAGCCGCTCCCCCACCCGCGTGCCCCCGGGCGCCGACAGCGCGGTGCGCCCCTCCTGCGCCCCGCGGCCGTCCATGCTCCACGTCAGGTAGATCATCATGTCCGCCACCGTCGACGGCGGCATCAGCGTCTCGTACCGGCCCGCGGGCAACTCGATCGTGCGCTGCGCCCAGCCGAGTCGCGTCGACAACTCCTCCAGCAGCGAATCCGTGGGCACGTCAGCGAAATTCGGCGTACTGAGCCCGGCCCACGCACTGGCGCCGTCGCGCTTGGCGTTGATCTCCACCGAACCCGTCGGCTGCGTGTAGCGCCGCCGCAACCCGTTCGACGTCGCGACGAACGTGGTCTCCACCTCGTGGCGGGCGAAGCCGTAGAGCGCGTCGCTGCCGCGGAAACCACGCGACAGGCTCGACGCGACCGACCCGAACACGTCCGCCCCGGTCGTGGGGACGGGCTCGTGCCAGTCGGCGGGTTCGGCGGTGGCGGTCAGCGGCGGTGCGGCATCGGGGGCCGCAGGCGCCGAACGTGCGGCCGCCTGCGACGCCGCGACCATCGCCGCCACCGCCTCCGGCGTCACCTCGCTGGACGTCACCGATCCGACGAACGCCTGCTCGTCGCGCCGCACGATCGAGATCACCGTGGTGTCTCGGGCCCGCGACTCCCCGTTGGTGGTCATCGAATTGCCCGCCCACCGCAGCGACGCCGTGGACCGGTCGGTGACGAGCACGATGGTCTCGTCCGCCCCGCGCAGCCGCTTCGCCTCCGCCAGGGCCAGTTCCACCACCCGTGCCGCCCCGATCACCGGCCGGACTCCTCACGCGTGTTGAGCACGTTGACGCCGCGGAACAACGCCGACGGGCAGCCGTGGCTGACCGCGGCCACCTGGCCCGGCTGCGCCTTGCCGCAGTTGAACGCCCCACCCAGCCGCCAGGTCGACGGTCCCCCAACGGCTTCCATCGCACCCCAGAAGTCCGTGGTGGTGGCCTGGTAGGCGACGTCGCGCACCTGGCCGTCGAGCCTGCCGTCGCGGATCCGGTAGAACCGCTGCCCGGTGAACTGGAAGTTGTAGCGCTGCATGTCGATCGACCACGACTTGTCGCCGACGACGTAGATGCCGTCGGAGACCCTGGCGATCAGGTCGTCGGTGGTGACGTCGTCGGCGGCCGGGCTCAACGACACGTTGGCCATCCGCTGAATGGGCACGTGGTGTGGCGAATCCGCGTACGAGCACCCGTTGGACCGCGATTCACCCAACCGCGGCGCGAACGCCCGGTCCAGCTGGTAACCGACGAAGATGCCGTCGCGCACCAGGTCCCACCGCTGGGCGGCCACGCCCTCGTCGTCGAAACCGATGCTGGCCAAACCGTGTTCGACGGTGCGGTCGGCGGTCACGTTCATCACCGGCGACCCGTAACGCATGGTGCCCAGCTTGTCGGGCGTGGCGAACGACGTGCCGGCATAGGCGGCCTCGTACCCGATGGCCCGGTCGTACTCGGTGGCGTGACCGATCGATTCGTGGATGGTGAGCCACAGGTTCGACGGATCGATCACCAAGTCGGTGGGCCCCGCCACGACGCTCGGCGCCTTGACCTTCTCGGCCAGCAGCGTGGGCAGCTCGGCCAGCTCGGCCGTCCAGTCCCACACGTCGTCACCGGCCACGTACTCCCACCCGCGCGCCGTCGGCGGCGCCAGCGACCGCATCGACTCGAAGCTGCCCTCCGCCGCGTCGACCGCCACCGCCTCCAGCGTCGGCTGGATGCGCACGCGCTGCTGGGTGATCGCCGAACCGTACGTGTCGGCGTAGAACGTCTGCTCCTTCACGGCGTACAGCGCCGCCGACACGTGATCGACACCGTCGGAGGCCGACAGCCGACCGCAGTACTCCCCGAGGACGCCGATCTTCTCCTTGGTCGACACCTCGAACGGGTCGATGCGGTAGTCCGACACCCACGTGGCATTCGGGTACACCGGCTCGTCGGCCAGCTCGATGCGTTCGGAGTTCAGCGGCGCGAGCGTGGTGGCCACCGCGACGGCCCGCCGCGCCGTGTCCGCCGCCACGCGCGGCGACAGCTCGGCGTTCGAGGCGAAACCCCAGGTGCCGTCGACGATCACGCGGACGGCCAGGCCCACCTCGCGGGTCACCACGGACGACTCGAGTTCGCCGTCACGCAGCCCGATGATCTCACTGGTGATGCGGTGGATGCGCAGATCCGCGTAGCTGGCACCGGCCGCGGTCGCCGCCGTCAACGCGGCGTCGGCGAGTGCGGTCCGGGGCAGCGCGAGGAAGTCGGCATCGACACGTCGGTGCGCTGTCACGCCTCCACCGTAGTGGCACGGCGGCCGCAGGGGCTTTAATGACCCCGTGACGAGACTGCGGGCGACCACGCGCGGCTACGCGTTGCTGGCCCCCAGCCTGTTCGGTGTCGTGACCTTCCTGCTGCTGCCCATGCTGGTGGTGGCGTGGTTGAGCCTGCACCGCTGGGACCTGCTGGGGCCCATCGAGTATGTCGGCCTGGCCAATTGGCGTTCGGTGTTCACCGACGCCACCTTCGGCCGATCGCTGCTGGTGACGGGCCTGTTCATCGCCATGGTGATCCCCGCGCAGACCGCGCTGGGACTACTCGCCGCGTCGCTGCTCGCCCAGGGGTTGCCCGGGAGCGGCGTCTTCCGGACGCTCTACGTCCTGCCCTGGATCTGCTCGCCGCTGGCCATCGCGGTGCTCTGGCACTGGATCCTGGCCCCCACCGACGGCGCCGTCGCCACCATCGCGGGCACGCGGATCGAGTGGCTCACCGATCCGGTGATGGCCCTGCCGGTGGTGGCGGCGGTGACGGTGTGGACCAACGTCGGGTACGTCACCCTGTTCTTCCTCGCAGGCATCCTCAACATCCCCCTCGACGTGCTCAACGCCGCCCGCCTCGACGGCGCCGGCGCCTGGCAGCGGTTCTGGCACGTGACGCTGCCGATGCTGCGACCGACCCTCTTCTTCGTCCTGGTGACCGGAATCGTCAGTGCCGCACAGGTCTTCGACACCGTCTACGCACTCACCGGCGGCGGGCCCGCCGGCCGCACCGACCTGGTGGCCCATCGCATCTACGCCGAGGCGTTCGAGTCCGCGTCGGTGGGCCGCGCCTCGGTGATGGCGCTGACGCTCTTCGCGCTGCTGGTGGGCGTCACCGTGCTGCAGCAGCGGTACTTCCGCACCAGGACCAGCCATGACCTGGTCTAGGGTGGCGGTGTACCCCGCGCTGCTCGCCGGCGCGGTGCTGACCCTGCTGCCGTTCCTGCTGGGGCTCGCGACGTCGTTCACGTCCGCCGACCGCTTCGGCATCGATTCGCCTCTGGCGCTTCCCAACCCGCCGACGCTGGCCAACTACGCCCAGCTCGTCGACGCCGGATTCGGGCGCGCCATCCTGGTCACCGCGCTCGTCACCGCGGTGATCCTGGTGGCACAGCTGACCTCTTCGGTGCTGGCGGCCTACGCGTTCGCGCGGCTCGACTTCCCCGGCCGCGACGCCCTGTTCTGGCTCTACGTCGCGACGCTCATGGTGCCCGCCACGGTGACCGTGGTGCCGCTGTATCTGATGATGGCCGAGGCCGGTTTGCGGAACACGTTCTGGGCGCTGGTGCTGCCGTTCATGTTCGGGTCGCCGTATGCGATCTTCCTGCTGCGCGAGTACTTTCGCAGCATTCCCGAGGACCTGATTCGCGCGGCGCGCATCGACGGGGCGAACACGCTCGACGTCATCACCCACGTGGTGGTGCCCGCGAGCCGCCCCATCCTGGTGACGCTCGCGCTCATCACCGTCGTCACGCAGTGGAACAACTTCATGTGGCCGCTGGTGATCACCAGCGGCCCGACGTGGCGGGTGCTGACGGTCGCGACGGCCGGGTTGCAGTCGCGCTACGACGCCCAGTGGCCCGTGGTGATGGCCGCGACGACGGTGGCCATCGCGCCGTTGATCGTGGCGTTCGTCGCGATGGGCCGCCACGTGGTGCGCTCGATCGTGGTCACGGGCCTGAAATGAGCCGGCCCCGCACGTCGACGCTGCTGTTCGGCGGTCTGGCGCTGCTGCTGGCCGCGCTGCTGACGGCCGCGCTGCTGCTGACACCGTCGGACGACGCGGGCGGACGCACCGTGGTCACGGTGCGCCTGTGGGACGAGCAGGTCGCGCAGGCCTATCGCGCCTCGTTCGCCGAGTTCGGCCGCGCGCATCCCGGCATCGAGGTGCGCGTCGACGTCGTGGCCTACGCGTCGTACTTCGACACGCTGCGCACCGACGTCGCCGGGGGTGGCGCCGACGACGTGTTCTGGCTGTCGAACGCCTACTTCGCGAACTACGCCGACACCGGGCGATTGCTCGACGTGGGCGCCGCGCTCGGGCCCGACGCGATCCGCGGCTGGGAGCCGTCGGTGGTCGAGCAGTTCACCCGCCACGGCGTGCTGTGGGGCGTGCCGCAACTGACCGACGCGGGCATCGCGCTGTACTACAACGCCGACCTGCTGGCGGCCGCAGGCCTCACCCCCGCGGACCTGACCGACCTGCGCTGGAATCCCGACGGCGCCGGCGACACGCTGCGCCCGCTGCTGGCGCGGCTGACGCGTGACGCCGACGGCAGGCAGGCGGGCACACCGGGCTTCGACGCCGCCCGCACCCGGCAGTGGGGCTACAACGCCGCCAACGACCTTCAAGGGATCTACCTGAACTACGTGGGCTCGGCGGGCGGCACGTTCACCACGGGTGACCGGTTCACGTTCGACGACCCGGCCGCGCGGTCCGCGTTCGCCTACGTCGTCGGGCTGATCAACGGCGACCACGTCGCGCCCCCGGCCTCGGCGACCAACGGCAACGGCGACTTCTCCCGCACCCAGTTCCTCGCCGGCCGCATGGCGCTGTTCCAGTCCGGCACCTACAGCCTGGCGGCCGTGGCCGACGCGGCGACGTTCCGGTGGGGTGTCGCGATGTTGCCCGCCGGACCCGCGGGCCGGGTGAGCGTCACCAACGGCATCGTCGCTGCAGGCAACTCGGCCACGCGTCACCCCGACGCCGTGCGGCAGGTGCTGGCCTGGATGGGCAGCGCGCAGGGCAACGCCCACCTCGGCGCCGGCGGCGCGGCGGTGCCCGCCGTGCGCACCGCCCAGCCCGCGTACTTCGACTACTGGGCGCGCCGCGGCGTCGACGTGGGCCCGTTCTTCCGCGTGCTCGACGGGCCGCGGATCGCCGCACCCGGCGGCCCCGGCTTCCCGGCAGGCTACGAGGCGCTGACCCCCTACTTCGACGAGATGTTCCTGGGCCGCCTGGACGTGGCGCGTGGTCTCGCCGAGGCGCAGGCCGCCGCGAACGCCGCCGCCGACCGCTCGGGTTAGGTCCTGCTGGTCGCCAGGGGGCTGAGCACCTCGACGTAGACCGACACCGCGCACAGCGCCAGCACGATGCCCAACGCCACCGCGTCGCGCAGCTTGGGTCCCGACGGCAGCGCCGAGATCTGGCCGGTGCCGCCGCGGGCGGTGATGGCGTCGCCCATCTCGTCGGCGCGGCGCAGCGCCACGGTGATCGACGCCGTCATGAGGTCCACGATCTCGATGCCCCACCGCTTGCCGCGGGTCTCCTGCGCGTAGGGGCGGGGCCGCTGCCGCCGCGCCGCGAACAGCACGCGGAACTCCTCCACCAGCATCGGGAACGCCCGCAGCGCCAACGCCAACGCCACCGCCCACTCGTCGATCGGGAGGCGCAGCGCCTTCAGCGGGCGACCCAACTTGGCCACCGCAGGGGCGATCTCGGCGACGTTGGTGGTCCACGAGATCAGGGCACCCAGCCCGAGCAGCACGATCGCCAGGGCGGTCACGCGCAGGAACGACAGCAACCCACCCAACCCGACGGTGACGACGCCCAGGTCGATCTCGGGGGTGCCGCCCGCCAAGGCCGCGGTGGCCGCACCGAGCCCCAGCAGCAGCCACAGCGAGAGCGGCACCGACGGCACCGCGCCCCGTGGGATGCGCGCCATCCCGGCGGTCACCAGGACCAGCAGCCCGACGAGCGCGATGGGGATCCAGCCCGGGTAGAACGTCATGAGCACGCCGATGCCTGCGACGGCGATCAGCTTGGTGCCCGCCCACAGGTCGTGCACGACGGTGCGTCCGGGCACCGGTCGCAGCAGCACGACCGGGCGCCGCTGCTTCTTCTCCCTGGCGGGCCTGCCCCTTCCGGCCACGGTCACGTCATGCCTCCGGGTGCGGTGGTGGCCTTGAAAGATGTGTTGGAAGATGTGCCGGTCGATGTGCCGGTCGATGTGCCGGTCGGCACGATGGCACCGTCGCGCAGGTGCAGCGTGCGCGGGCACAGACCCTCGAGCCCCGAGAAGTCGTGCGAGATCACCACGACGGTCAGGCCCGTCCGGCGGCGGAGGTCCTCCAGCACCGACAGCAGCCCGCGCTGGCTCGCGGCGTCCAGCCCGGCCAGCGGTTCGTCGAGGATGATCGCGCGCGGTTTGCGCGCCAGCAGCCCGGCCAGCACGACCCTGCGCATCTGACCGCCACTGAGCTGGTCGATGCGGCGCAGGCCGAGCGAGGGATCCAAGCCCACCGCGGCCAGCGCCCGCACCACCTTGGAGTGGTCGTGATAGTCGAAGCCGGCGCTCGCCGCGATGTCGAGGTCGACGCGACCCTTGAGCAGCTGCAACCGCGCCGCCTGGAAGGAGATGGCGACCGTGCCCACCTGGTCTGCGACCGGCGCCCCGTCGAGCAGGCACTCTCCGGTGGTGGGCTCCTGCAGGCCGGCCATGATCCAGGCCAGGGTCGACTTCCCGGAACCGTTGAGCCCGTGGATCAGCAGCCCGTCGCCCTCGCCGACGACGAAGTCGACGTCGCGCAGCGCCGTCGACGCCCACGGGGTGCCGCTGCCGTAGACGTGGCCGACGCCGCGGCACTCCAGCAGCGGGGTGCCCGACACGGCCGCCGGTGCCGACGGCGTCGGCACCGGCGCGGTGGGCACCATCTCCACCGCGGCGTCGTCGCCGTCGAAGCTGGTGTTGTCCGCGCTGTTGCCGACGAGGTTGATGACGCGCTCGGCAGAGTCGGCCTCGGCGTTGTAGTGCGTGATGTGGACGAGCGACATGTCGTGGCGGTCGGTGAGCCCGGACAGCACCGAGATCAACCCGTCGCGCCCCTGCTGGTCCACCATGCTGGTGATCTCGTCGGCGATCAGCAGGCTGGGCCGGCGCGCCAGCGCACCCGCGACGGCGAGGCGCTGCAGTTCGCCACCGGACAGTCCGCCGGTGTCGCGCTCGGCGAGCCCGTCCAGGCCCACCTCGGCCAGCAGGCGCGCCACGTCGGGGCGCGCGTCGGCCGGCAGGCCCCACACCACGTCGTCGGCGACGCGGGTGCCCAGCACCTGGCTCTCGGGATGCTGCATGACGACGGCAGTACCGCCGACGCGGCCGAGGCCCACCCCACCGGGCCGTTCGATGCGGCCGGCCGTCGGCGGCCGTCCCGACAGCACGAGCATCAGCGTCGTCTTGCCGGAGCCGTTGGCGCCGGTGATCGCGACGTGCTCGCCGCGCTCGACGTGCAGCGAGACCGGGCCGAGCGCGTCGACCCGGGCCCCGGGATACCGGAAGCGGACGTCGTGCAGCCGCACCGGCAGCGGCGCGGCGGGCTCGGCCGGATCGCCGGCGTCCAGCTTGTGCACGTCGGGGACACCCGAGAGCCGGTCGAGGACGCGCGAGAGCGCCCACCAGCCGAGGAGGCTGACGAAGGTGATGCTCCACACGCCGGACAGGATCATCAGCACGGGCCAGTAGTGCAGCAGCGTCCCGAAGTCGTCGCGCAGGCGCTGGGCGACCTGCTCGCCCTGCGGCAGGCGCTCGATCACGTTCGCGACGCCCGTGACGTTGGCCGTCATCGACTCGAAGATCAGGTTGCGCAGGCGGACCAGCACCGCGAGCGCCGCGGTGATCGCCAGGCCGAACAGGGCGCCGGCGATCAGCGCCACGACGGTCACGGTCGGCGTGCCACGGCCGCGGCGCTTGACCACGCCACACAGGCCGCCGATGTAGGCGCAGTTGACCACGGTCATGAACCCGCCCATGCCCGCGATGAGGAAGGCGATGGTGGCGCCGGCGACCGTGGCGGCCAGCAGGACGCGCAGCCGGTAGCGGTAGGCCAGCAACCCCATGGGGACCGTGCCGAGCAGTGACACGCCCGCGGCGAACGGGACGATGACGGCGATGATCGCGATCGCGGCGCTCAACGCGGCCATGACGGCGGCGTGAGCGAGTTCGGCGGGCTGAAGCGAGCCGGCACGTCGCAGTCCAGTCGTGCCGGTCGGAGCCATTTCACGATTCTGCCAGCCGCCGACGAAGAACCTCCTCAGCAGCCTGTACGTCCGCTGTGAGCATCGCCACGTGCCATCCGCGCCATCTGCATAGAACTTCTATGTATCGTGGGGTGATGCCCACGTCCAGATCCACGTCGATGACCGACGTCACCCTGGCGTCGGACCTGCTGTCGGCCGTCGCGCGGATCAACCGCCTGGCGAATCAGCGCGTGCGCCTCGCCCTGCCGTTCGCCCAGGCCCGGCTGCTGGCCGTCATCGAAGACCAGGGCGCAGCCCGAATCTCGGACCTGGCGGTGTTGGACCACTGCTCGCAGCCGACCATGACCACCCAGGTCCGCAGGCTCGAGGAGGCCGGCCTGGTCACCCGCACCGTCGACCCGGCCGACGCCCGCGCCGTCCTGATCAGCATCACCGAGGCCGGCGTCCGGATGCTCGCCGACGTCCGCGCCGACCGCGCCGCCGTCGTCGACCCCTACCTGGACCGCCTGGACCCCGCAGACCGGCAGACGCTGGCGCAGGCCGTGCGCGTCATGCGCACCCTGCTCGACGAGGCCCAGCGCCCCCGGCCGTCCACCCCGTAACCGTCAACCTCGAGGAGGTACCGCCACCGTGTGGCGCCAACCCAAGGCCGTCTGGGCCGTCGCGTTCGCATCCGTCGTCGCTTTCATGGGCATCGGGCTCGTCGACCCCATCCTGAAGCCCATCGCCGACAACCTCGACGCCACGCCGTCGCAGGTGTCGCTGCTGTTCACCAGCTACATGGCCGTCATGGGCGTGGCGATGCTCATCACCGGCGTGGTGTCGAGCCGCATCGGGCCCAAGCGCACGCTGCTGATCGGCCTGCTGGTGATCATCGCCGGCGCCGGCCTGGCCGGCATGTCCGAGACCGTGATGGAGATCGTCGGCTGGCGGGCGCTGTGGGGCCTGGGCAACGCGCTGTTCATCGCCACGGCCCTGGCGACCATCGTCAACTCCGCGAGGGGCTCGGTGGCGCAGGCGATCATCCTCTACGAGGCGGCACTGGGCCTCGGCATCGCCGTCGGCCCGCTCGTCGGCGGCGTGCTGGGCTCCATCTCGTGGCGCGGGCCGTTCTTCGGCGTCTCGGTGCTGATGGCCGTCGCGCTCGTCGTCACGGCGTTCCTGCTGCCCGCCACGCCACGACCGCAGCGCGCCACGTCGTTGCTGGACCCGTTCCGCGCGCTGCGCCACCGCGGCCTGCTGGGCGTCGGCATCACCGCGCTGCTCTACAACTTCGGCTTCTTCAGCCTGCTCGCGTTCACGCCGTTCCCGCTCGACATGAACGCCCACCAGATCGGGCTCATCTTCTTCGGCTGGGGTCTGGCGCTGGCCTTCACCTCCGTGGTCGTGGCGCCGCGCCTGCAGCACCGGTTCGGCACCGTGCGCGTGCTGATCGTCAACCTGATCGCGTTCACCGCCACGCTCGCCGTGATGGCCATCGGTACCGACAGCAAGGCGGTGCTCGCCACCTGCGTCGTGGTGGCCGGGTTGTTCATCGGCATCAACAACACGCTCATCACCGAGACCGTGATGAAGGCCGCGCCCGTCGAACGCGGCGTCGCGTCGGCCGCCTACAGCTTCCTGCGCTTCGGCGGCGCCGCCGTCGCGCCGTGGCTCGCCGGCGTGCTCGGCGAGCACGTCAGCGTCCACCTGCCGTACTGGGTGGGTGCGGGCGCGGTGCTGCTGGGTGCAGGGGTGCTGTTCGCCACCCGGGGTCATCTCACCGGCGTCGACGCCGAGGAGACACCGGAGGAGTTCGCCGAGGACGAGACGCTGGCGTCGACGTCCTGACCGAAAACCGGTGCCGCGGCCACCATCCCGCTACGAGACCGTGGCCCCGATGAGGTGTCCCACGCCGTAGGTGGCGGCGATGGCGACCGCGCCGAACGCCAACTGGCGCACCCCGCCCGCCCACGGCGACCGCCGCGTGATGCCCGCGGCCGCCCCGCCCACGACGAGCAACCCCGCACCGCCGCACGTCAACCCGAGCCACAGCGAACCGTGACCCAGCAGGTACGGGATCAGCGGGATGATGGCTCCGATCCCGAACAGGAAGAACGACGACAGCGCCGCCACCCACGGCGACGGCTTCTCGCGGGGATCGATGCCCAGTTCCTGAACCAGATGGAAGTTCAGCGCCCGGGTCTCGTCGCGGTGGATCTCCTCGCTTGCCGTCCTGGCGGTGTCGGCCGACATCCCCATGTCGACGAGCATCGAGACCAACTCGTCACGCTCGGCCTCGGGCTGCCGGGCGAACGACCGTCGTTCCACCCGCACCTCGGAGTCCAGCTGCTCGTTGGCCGTGGTCACCGACGTGAACTCGCCCAGCGCCATCGAGAACGAGCCCGCCAGCAGGCCGGCCACCCCCGACAGCACGACGGTCTGCGGGCTGGCACTGGCCGCGACGCCCGCGATGAGCGCGGTGTTCGACACCAGACCGTCCATGGCCCCGAACGTCGCCGCGCGCAACCAGCCACCGGTGACGTCGGCGTGCCGGTGATCGGGAACGTGGGGAAGGCCGGTGGGCGAGAAGGAGCCGTCGGGCTGGGTCATGAACTCGATCCAACCGCGTGGCCCACCACGACGCCATCGGGGGTGCACTCCCAGGTTCGATCGGGTTTGCGACATCACAGTTTCCCGGGCGTCCGCGCAGGCTACCGTCTCAATATGACGAGCACTGCCGAGTACCTGCGCAATGCCCTCGATGGCCGTTGGCGCGACGTGAAGAACGACATGCGCCAACAACTCTCCACCGAGGTGTTCCGGCCGCACTACACCCCCAACACCGTCATCGCCCGCACCAAGGTGGCCGAACAGATGCGGATCATGGCCGCCAAGGGGGCCGCCGAAGACGGCTTCAAGAAGGAGCACGGCGGCAACGGCGACGTCGGCGCCGCCGTCACGCAGATCGAGATGCTCGCGATGTCCGACCTGTCGCTGATGGTCAAGGCGGGTGTGCAGTGGGGCCTGTTCGGCGGGGCCATCGAGAACCTGGGCACCGAGCGCCACCACGAGGCGTACGTCCGCAAGCTCATCGACCTGGAGGTGCTCGGCTGCTTCGCGATGACCGAGACCGGTCACGGCAGCGACGTGCAGTCCCTGGAGACCACCGCGACGTACGATCCGGCCACCGAGGAGTTCGTCATCGACTCCCCCACGCCCTCGTCGCGCAAGGACTACATCGGCGGCGCCGCCGAGACCGCCCGCGTGGCAGCCGTTTTCGCACAGCTCATCACCCCCGACGGCGAGGGTCACGGCGTGCACTGCTTCGTGGTGCCCATCCGCGACGACGACGGCAACGACCTGCCGGGCGTCACCACGTCCGACTGCCACTACAAGGGTGGCCTCCCCGGTGTCGACAACGGGCGCATCCAGTTCGACCAGGTGCGCGTCCCGCGCGAGAACCTGCTCAACAAGTACGCCGACGTCGCCCCCGACGGCACGTACACCTCGCCCATCGAGAACCCGGGCCGCCGCTTCTTCACCATGCTGGGCACGCTGATCCGCGGCCGTGTCACGGTGGGTGGCAGCGCGGGCGCCGCGGCGCGCGTGGCCCTGGACATCGCCACCCGATATGCGCTGCAGCGCAGGCAGTTCGGCGCCCCCGGCGCCGACGACGAGGTGCTCATCATGGACTACCTGGTGCACCAGCGCCGGCTGTTCCCGTTGATCGCCAAGTCCTACGCGCTGCAGTTCGCCCAGAACGAGCTGGTGGCCAAGTGCCACGAACTGCAGACCGCCGACGACCCGGACGCCGAGGAGCAGCGTGAGCTGGAGTCCCGTGCCGCCGGGCTCAAGGCCGCCAACACCTGGCACGCCACCCGTGCCATCCAGGAGGCGCGTGAAGCGTGCGGCGGCGCCGGATATCTGGCCGAGAACCGGTTGATCGCGCTCAAGGCCGACACCGACGTGTTCACCACCTTCGAGGGTGACAACCACGTGCTGACGCAGTTGGTGGCCAAGGAACTGCTCACGGCCTACGCCGACGACATCAAGGGCATGAGCCCCGTCGAGTGGGTGCGGTTCGCGGCCAACTTCGCCGGTGAGCGCGTCCTCAAGCGCACGGCAGCGCAGACGATCATGCAGACCGTGCTGGACACCCGGCAGGACAACGAGGAGGAGGGCTCGCTGTTCAACCGCGGCACGCAGGTGCAGATGCTCGAGGACCGCGAGCAGTACATGCTGGCGTCGGTGGCGCGGCGGCTGCAGAGCAAGTCCAAGGAGGGCAGCGCGTTCGAGGCCTTCAACGCCGTCCAGGACCACGTGCTGCACACCGCGCAGGCACACATGGACCGGATCATCCTCGAGGCGTTCGTCGCGGGCATCGACGCGTGCCCGGACGCCAAGGCCCGCGAGATCCTGGGCCTGGTGTGCGACCTGTACGCGCTCAGCGTCATCGAGGACGACAAGGCGTGGTTCGTCGAGCACCGCTTCCTGTCGGTCGAGCGCGCGAAGGCCGTCACCCGCGGCATCAACGACCGCTGCCGCCGACTGCGACCGCACGCCGAACTGCTCGTCGACGGCTTCGGCATCCCCGAGCAGCTGCGCTACGCGGAGATGCTGCACCCCGAGCACATCCCCGACGCCGACGAGCACCAGGAGAAGGACGCCGTCAGCGCGGGCACCATCGCCCCGTAGGTCAGGGGCCGGGTACCGGGTCCAGGGCGTCGAGCGTGCCGTCGCGCACCGTGAAACGTGCCGTGCCGATTCCGGTCGGGCAGCACGGCTGATCGGCGCCCTGGCGCCACTGGTACTGCACCGTGACCGCGTCGGTGCCCGAGTCGACGACCGCGACGTAGGGCCGCGGGTCCGGCGTCGGCGCGCCCAGGGGCGTGTCGTGATCGAAGAACAGCACCTGCCCCGGCGCGTCGGGGGCGGTGCCGGATGCCACCTGTACCCAGTACAGCCGGCAGTCGGTGGTGTTGCCCTTGGCCGTCTGACGCCACCGGCCGGCGCCGCCGGGCAATGCGGCCACGGCCGTGTCCACCGTGGCCTGCTGGGGCCCGTCGGCGGGGCTGCACGGCGGCGCGGCCGCGGGTTGATTGCCTGCCGGCGGTTTCCAGCCGCAGCCGGCCGCGGCCAAGATCATCAGGGACGTCGCGATGACGAGAAGGGCTCGCACGAGCACCAGAGTAGGTGTTGCTCCCCCGGATGGACTCGAACCATCAACCGCCCGATTAACAGTCGGGAGCTCTGCCAATTGAGCTACAGGGGACTATCCAGGACCTACGTTCGGCTCGCGCAACCACTCCGCGAACCGGTGCATGACTCTAGCGCACGATCGGCCGGAGGTTTCAATCGGGCTGGTCGGCACCGTTTTCAGCATCGGCTGGCAGGATGGCATCCGATGCATCGTCACGAAAGAGGGAACCAGTGATCCGCACAGCCGTCGTCCTCGCCGTCGGGTACGTTCTGGGCGCCAAGGCCGGCCGACGCCGCTACGAGCAGATCGCGGGGACGTACCGGGCCGTCACCGAGAGCCCGCGTACCAAGGCACTCATCGACGCGGGACGCCGCAAGGTCGCCGAGCAGGTGTCACCCGACCCGAAGTTGGTGAAGCTGACGCCCATCGACGCCGATACCGCGGTGCTGCGCCCCGACGACGCCAGGGAGCGGTAGCCCGCTAGGCGATGGGCGCGGTCCAGGTCTGGCCGGGAAGCAGCGGGCCGGTGGTGACGCCGATGCCGCCCCCGGGATAGCTGCCGGCGTTGGGGCCGTACACGCCGATGCCAGGGGTGCCGACGTTGATGCCGTTGCCGTTGGAGTAGCCGGCGCACACGTTGTCCTCGAGGTTGCCGATGTGCGCCAGGCACCGCGGACCCGCCGTGCTCTGGGCGTCCACACCGGAGAAGGCGACGGCGATCGGGGCGGCCACGGCGGCGACGGCGAGCGCGCCTGCGGTGACGAGACGGGGGGCCCGGATGGTCATGAGATGCCTTTCCAGTGGACTGCGACGGCTTTACCTTAGCGTTATCGCTGTCCGACCGCAGCTACGTTACGCGGTCAGCCCATCGCCGCTGGCGCGTTCCAGCAAGCTCTTGCGGTAGGTCTCCAGCGCGATCAGGTCGCCGTAGAGCGCGTGATAGTCGTCGCTGTGGTCCACCGACGACATGCGCTGCAACTTCGACTTGATCTCGGCGATCTGCCTGCCGACGTAGACCTCCTGCTGGCGTGCCAGCACACCCCCGACGTACCGCAGCAACATCTCGTCGTCGTCGTCGTTGACGTTGACGGCCTCCACGCTCAGCTCGGTGACCAGACCGGCGAGGTCGTCGGGGCGAACCTGGTCCCGGACCGCCTCGATCCACTCCGCTCCCGACCGGCCCGCCGCCGTGCCGCCCGCCGCGTCGATGGCCGTCCGCACTGCCAGGTACGCCGGGTGGGTGAAGCCGTCCGCCGCCAGCGAGTCGAACACCGGACCGGCGATGGCGGGTTGCTGCAGCGCGACCTTGAGCGACTCGCGTTCGGTCCAGAGCTTGGGGTCGCGCGGATTGGGCCGCGCGGTCGCCGAGCCCGTCGCACCCGCGCCCGTGGCGGTCACCCGCGTGGTGGCCGCGGGAGCACCGCGGCGCCCCGTCGACCTGCCACCGCGGCCCGCCTCCTCGCGCACCCGGCCGAGCACCTGCGGCACGTCGTCCCAACCCACCCAGCCGGCCAGCTGACGCGCGTACTCGTCCCGCAGCGACGGGTCCTTGATCTTGGCGACCATCGGCACGCACCGCCGCAGGGCGGCCACCCGGCCCTCGGCGCTGTCCAGATCGTGTTCGGCCAGCGCCGTGCGGACGGCGAACTCGAACAGCGGGGTGCGGCGCGCCACCAGGTCGCGCAGGGCGGCCTCCCCCGCGCGCAACCGCAGATCGCACGGGTCCATGCCGTCGTCGGCCACCGCGACGAACGATTGCCCCGCGAGGTTCTGTTCCCCCTCGAACGCCTTCACCGCGGCGGCGCGACCGGCGGCGTCGCCGTCGAAGACGTAGATCAGCTCGCCGCGAAAGAAGTTGTCGTCCATCATGAGTCGACGCAGCATCGACAGGTGCTCGTCACCGAATGCGGTGCCGCAGGCCGCCACCGCCGTCGTCACGCCGGACTGGTGCATGGCCATGACGTCGGTGTAACCCTCGACCACGACGGCCTGGTGCCCGCGCGCGATGTCCCGCTTGGCCAGGTCCAACCCGAACAGCACGTGAGACTTCTTGTACAGCGGCGTTTCCGGGGTGTTGACGTACTTGGCCTGGATGTGGTCGTCGTCGAACAACCGGCGCGCGCCGAAGCCGATGGTCTCCCCCGTCGAGACCCGGATGGGCCACAGCAACCGTCGGTGGAACCGGTCGATCGGGCCGCGCTTGCCCTCGCGCGACAGGCCCGCGGCCTCGAGTTCCTTGAACTCGAATCCCTTGCGCAGCAGGTGTTTCGTCAGCCCGTCCCAGCCCGACGGGGCGTACCCGCACCCGAACCGGGCGGCCGCCTCGCCGTCGAAGCTGCGCTCGGTCAGATAGGCCCGGGCCGGCGCGGCCTCGGCGGATTGCAACTGCTCGGCGTAGTACTCCTGGGCGGCCGCGTTGGCCGCCAGCAGCCGCGAGCGGCTGCCGCGATCGCGCTGCACGTTGGTGGTCGAGCCACCCTCGTAGGCGACGGTGTAGCCGATCCGGTCGGCCAGCAACTCCACCGACTCGACGAAGCTGACGTGTTCGATCTTCTGCAGGAAGCTGTAGACGTCACCGCCCTCGCCGCAGCCGAAGCAGTGGAAGTGGCCGTGGTTGGGCCGGACGTGGAACGACGGTGACTTCTCGTCGTGAAACGGGCACAGACCCTTGAGCGAGTCGGCTCCGGCGCGTCGCAGCTGCACGTAGTCGCCGACCACGTCCTCGATGCGCACGCGCTCGCGGATCGCGGAGATGTCGCGGTCGGGGATGCGGCCGCGGCCGCCCCCCGTCACTGCACCCCTGCTCGCCGTCCCAGCCACCACGACAGTCTAGGGGCCATCACAGGGACCGGGGTGAGCGCGCTTCGTGGACCCGTTCCAGCCGCCCCTCGGTGTAGGAGGCGATCTGATCGATCACGACGCGCAGCCGCGCCCCGTCGTCGTCGGCGGCGGCGAACTCGGGCGCGAACTGCGGGTCCAGGCTGCCCGGCGCCTGCGCCCACAGCACCAGTGCCACCTCTTCGATGCGGGTGCGCTGGTCGGCCTGGATCTGCAGGTGGGCGTGGTCGGACATGATGAACTGCAGCGCGAGCATCTTCAGCACGGCCACCTCGGCACGCACCAGCGTGGGCACGGCGAGGTCGGCGTCGTAACGGCGCAGCGGGCCCGCGCCGCGATGGCTGCGGGTCTCGGTGATCGCGGCGTTGGCGAAGCGGCCCACCAACTCACTGGTCATCCGCTTGAGCGCCACCGACGCCGCCACGGTGCCGTCGTACTTGCCGACGTCGGCGACCACCGGCATGTCCGACAACCGCTGCGCGGCCTCGGCCAGATCGTCGGCGGCCAGCGCGGGAAACGCGCCGGCACCCAAGGTGGCCAGCGCCGCGACGGCGTCGGCGTCGGCCAGCACGCGCAGGTCGATGCGCCCGGAGATGACGCCGTCCTCGACGTCGTGCACGGAGTAGGCGAAGTCGTCGGCCCAGTCCATGACCTGGGACTCCAGGCACGGCGTGCGCTCGGGCGCGCCGGCGCGCATCCACTGCGCACCCGCCGCGTCGTCGTCGTAGAACCCGAACTTGCCGCCGTGGGACGCCCGGAACCACGGGTATTTGGTCACCGCGTCCAGCGCGGCGCGGGTCAGGTTCAGACCGGCGCTGCGGCCCTGCCCATCAAGCACTTTGGGTTCGAGCCGGGTGAGGATGCGGAAGTTCTGCGCGTTGCCCTCGAACCCGCCGAACGCCTTCGCGATGTCGTTGAGCGCGCGCTCGCCGTTGTGCCCGTACGGTGGGTGCCCGATGTCGTGCGCCAGACCCGCGAGGTCCACCAGGTCCGGGTCGCAGCCCAGGCCGATGGCCATGCCGCGGCCGATCTGCGCGACCTCAAGGGAATGCGTCAGCCGCGTGCGCGGCGTCTCGCTTTGGCGGGGACCCACCACCTGTGTCTTGTCGGCGAGCCGACGCAGCGCCACGCTGTGCAGCACCCGGGCCCGGTCCCTGGCGAAGTCGGTGCGATGCTCGGTGTCGGTGCCCGGCAAGGCGGCACCCTTGGGCGCCTCGGCCACCATGCGTTCGCGGTCGAGGTCGTCGTAGGGATCGTTCACTGCGGTCACCGCCGAACAGTCTGCCAGGGTCGATCACCGCTGCCGCCCGCCCGGTGCAACTAGATTGACGGGCATGCCTTCCACGACGCCGATGACCCGCATCCACGCCGTGTTGCTGACGGCGCTCACCGCCGCGCTGCTGTGCGCGCCCACGGCCGCAGCCGTGGCCCCGATGCGGCTGGCGGACTATGTCACCGACGACGCGGGCGCACTGACCGGCGGCGGGCTGGGCCAGGTCCGCACGGCCGTCGACGACCTGTACACCGCGCGGCACGTGCGCCTGTGGGTGGTGTTCGTGGACTCGTTCTCCGGCCAGAGCGCCGACGCGTGGGCGCGAAACACCATGCGGATGAGTGACTTCCAGAACGAGGACGCGCTGTTGGCCGTCGCCACGGCGGACCGCGCCTACGCCTTCCTGGTGCCGAAGGCCGCGGCGGGCCGCGTCGACGTGGACGCGTTGCGCCGCAACGACGTGGAACCCGCCCTGCGCCAAGGCGACTGGACCGGGGCCGCGATGGCAGCGGCCACCGGCCTCAACGCGACGGGCATCGGGGGCACCGTCGGATGGGTGACGCCGCTGGTGCTGCTGGCACTGGCGGTGCTGGCCGTCGCGATCTACCTGGTGTGGCGCCGGGGTCGGCGCCGCAAGCAGCGCGCCGCCGAGTTCGCCGCCGCCCAGCGCGTCGATCCCACCGATCCCGCGGCGCTGGCCGCGGTGCCGCTGGACGCGCTCGACGAGTTGTCCCGCTCCATCGTCGTCGAGGTGGACAACGCGGTGCGCACCAGCACCAACGACCTCGCGCTGGCGGTCGAGGAGTTCGGCGAGAAGGACACCGCGCCGTTCGCCGCCGCGGTGACGGCCGCGAAGACCACGCTGACGCAGGCGTTCAACGTCCGCCAGATCCTCGACGACGCCGTCCCCGAGACGCCGCAGCAACGGCGCAACCTGCTGACGCGGGTGGTGGTCGCCGCCGCGACGGCCGACCGCGAACTGGAGGCGCAGCAGGACGCGTTCGCCGCGATGCGTGACCTGGTGATCAACGCCCCGTCGCGTCTCGACGCGCTGACCCAGCAGACCGTGGCCCTGACCGCGCGCCTGGAGCCCGCCGAGCAGACCCTGACGGCGCTCCGGTCGCAGTTCGCCGAGACCGCGCTGGCGTCGGTGCTGCAGAACGTCGACACCGCACGGGAACGGCTCGACTTCGCCGACCAGTCCATGGACACCGCCCGCGCCCTGGTGGCCCGGCCGGTCGGCAGCCAGGCCGGGCTGGTCGACGCGATCCACGCCGCCGAGTCGGCACTCGGGCAGGCTCAGGTGTTGCTGGACGCCGTGGACAGCGCCGCGACCGACGTCAACCGAGCCGTGGCGGCGCTCCCCGAGGAGATCGCCGACGTGCAGGCCGGCATCGACCATGCCGGCGAGCTGCTGGCCCAGGGGTCGACGCCGCACCTCGACGACCTGCGCACCGCGCGCGACGCGGCGCTGGCCGCCGTGACGACGGCGCGCGACACGGGGGCGGCGGATCCGCTGGGCGCCTTCACCGCCTTGACCCAGGCCGACGCCGATCTGGATCGACTGGTGGCCATGGTCACCGAGGAGCGCGCGGCGGCCGAGCGCTTGAGCCGCGCCTACGACCAGGCACTCTTTGCCGCGCAGTCGCGGGTTCGGGCGGTGTCGGACTTCATCGACACGCGGCGCGGCAGCGTGGGCCCGGAGGCGCGCACGCGGCTGGCCGAGGCGGTCCGCCAGCTCGACGCGGCCCAGGCCAAGCGGGCGAGCAACCTGCCGGAAGCCATCGCCCACGCCAATGGTGCGGCCGCGCTGGCCGAGCAGGCGCAGACGTTGGCGGGAGTCGACGTCGCCAACGCACAGCGGACCTACTACGACCGGCACGGCGGGGGTGGCTCGAACACCGGTGCCATGATCGGCGGCATCATCATCGGCAACATCCTGTCGGGCGCCCTTCGCGGGGGCCTCGGCGGCAGCGCGGGTGGCGGCGGCTGGAGTTCGCCGTCCTTCGGCGGTTCGGGTGGTGGCGGTTACGTCGGAGGCGGTGGCCGCTTCTGATCCGTCACGACGCGGCGCCGGGGGCCACCAGGGCGACGTCGGCGGCGGGCACCCTGCTGCCGTCGCGCCGGCGGAATCCGATCCCGACGCTCTCGCCCGTGCCCTCCTCGACGAACCGGTACCCACTGCTGTGGGCGCGCGGGAGGTGAACGTGACCCCACTGCCCGATGGCGGCCAGCACCGGGACGAGATCGCGGCCGGCGTCGGTCAGCACGTAGCGACTCCGGGTCCGGTCGCCCGGTGACCGATAGTCCACCACCTCGAGGATGCCCGCCTCGACCAGTTCGGTGAGCCGTGCGCTGAGGACGTCGGAGGCGATGCCCAGCCGCTCCCGGAACTCCGAGAACCGCGACCGCCCGAGCAGCGCTTCGCGGATGATCAGCACCGCCCAGCGCTGCCCGAGAACCGACATCGTGCGGGCGATGGGGCACGGATCGTCGATGAGGGCTCTGGTGCGCATGGTCACATCGTACCTAGATTGGAAAAACAAACCTAGCGGTGTTACCGTGAGGGCCGATCCAACGAGAGGGAGACGACCATGGGCCAGACGGGAACCCGCGTCGCGGGCGCGACCGCGGTGGTGACGGGCGGTCAACGCGGTCTCGGCAAGGCGGTGGTCGACGAGTTGCTGGCCCGCGGCGCCGCGCGCATCGTGTCGACGAGCCGCAAGCCGGACACCGCAGCGGATCCCCGCGTCACCGTGGTCCAGGCCGACGTCACGCGCGACGACTCGGTCGCCGCGCTGGCCGCACTGGTACCCGAGGCCACCATCGTGGTGAACAACGCCGGTCTGCTCGGCGGTCAATCACTGCTGCACGCCGACTTCGACGACATCCAGGCAGTGTTCGGGACCAACCTGTTCGGCGCCCTGCGCGTCACCAGGGCCTTCGCTCCCACCCTGGTGCGCAACGGCCACGGCTCGATCGTCAACGTCGCATCGGTGTTGTCCTGGCTGCCCGGGTCCGGCGCCTACGGTGCATCCAAGGCGGCGCTGTGGTCGGCCACCAACTCGCTGCGCCTGGAGCTGGCACCCGAGGGCGTCAACGTCGTCGGCGTATACCTCGGCTACACCGACACCGAGATGGTCTCTCACCTCGACGTCCCCAAGAACGATCCCGCCGACGTTGCCCGCCAGATCGTCGACGGCATCGAAGCAGGCGCCGCCGAGGTGCTCGCCGACGACCTCACCCGCCAGGCGCGCATCCAGGCGCTGGCGTGACGATGGGACACGAACCGAACATGAAGACCTACAAGGCCTTTCAGGTCACCGGGCAGCGCGAGTTCGCACTCGTCGAGCGTGACGTCGCGCCGCCCGACGACGGGCAGGTGCGCGTGCGCGTCCTCAGCTGCGGGGTGTGCCACAGCGACGTGCTGGCCGTCGAGGGCCAGCGGCCGCACCCGGAACTGCCGGTGGTCCCCGGCCACGAGATCGTCGGCATCGTCGACGCTGTCGGCGAGGGTGTGCGGCAGTGGGCGCCGGGCGACCGGGTGGGATTGGGATTCCTGGGCGGCCCCTGCTACCAGTGCGAGTACTGCCGCCGCGGCGACGTGGTCAATTGCACCGACCAGCCGTTGCCCGGCACCAGCATCGACGGGGGCTACGCCGAGATGGTGTACGCCCGGGCGACCGGGCTGGTCCGCGTGCCCGACGGCATCGACGCCCACCTCGCCGCTCCCCTGCTCTGCGCGGGCGTGACGACGTTCAACGCACTGCGCACCGCCGCCGCCCCGCCGGGGGCGCTGGTGGGCGTGCAGGGTCTGGGTGGTCTGGGCCACCTCGCCGTCCAGTACGCGAAGGCATTCGGCCACCGCGTGGCGGTCATCGCCCGCGGACCCGAGAAGGCCGAGCTGGCACGGTCACTGGGCGCCGACGTCTACGTCGACAGCGCCGCCGAGGATCCCGGTGCGGCCCTGACCGCGCTCGGCGGGGCCACCGCGGTGGTCGCGACGGCCGCCAGCGGGGCGTCGATGGGGCCGTTGGTCGCCGGGCTGCGTCCCCGAGGCCGACTGGTGGTCGTCGGCGCCGCCCCGGACCCCATCGCCGTGCAGACCTCGGACCTCATCTTCGGCGGCCGCAGCATCATCGGCAGCCTCACCGGCTCGCCCATCGAGAACGAGGACAATCTGGCGTTCGGCATCGCGAACGGCATCACCCCGATGGTCGAGGTCGTGCCGTTCGAGCAGGCGCCGGCAGCCTACGAACGAATGATGGCCGGCAAGGCCAGGTTTCGAGTGGTCCTGGACGTCGCCGGATCCGCGTCGTGACCCGTCGCAGTGCCGCGGTGGAGCATCCGAGCCGCCGGTTGCTGATCGCGCTGCCCGACGACTACGAGGTCGCGCGGGCCCGCTACGAGGCGCTGGTCCCCACCGTCGACTTCGCCGCACTCGCGAACGCCACGTCGTGGGACGACGTGCTCGTCGGGGTGAAGTCGCAAGCGCCGCACGGCTTCCTGCGGTACTTCCAGACCGACGTGGTACCTGCCATGGCACTCTCGGATGCCCATTGGCCCGCCACGGAGTACCTGATGGGCAACCACACCATCGCCCATCGGATGTACCGTCACGATCCCGCCGCGATGCTGCACGCACCGTTGCGCACACTGCTCTACTCCGACCGCGACGGCGCGACCGTACTGGCGGTCGACCAGCCCGGCCTGCTGTTCGCCAGCTACGGCAACCCGGCCATCAGCGCCGTCGGCGACGAACTGGACCGCCTGCTGGCGGCGCTGATCGAACTGCTCGACGGCGACGTACCCGCGGCGCTGAGGCTCAGCAGCCCTTGAGCCGCACGGCCAGGTAGTTCGACACCTCCGAGATCGCCACGCGCTCCTGGGTCATCGCGTCGCGCTCGCGCACCGTGACGGCATGGTCGTCGAGCGAATCGAAGTCCAGCGTCACGCAGAACGGCGTCCCGATCTCGTCCTGGCGCCGATAACGGCGGCCGATCGCACCGGCGTCATCGAACTCGATGTTCCAGTTCTGCCGCAGTTCGGCAGCCAGGTCCTTGGCCTTGGGTGACAGGTCGGCGTGCCGGGACAACGGCAGCACCGCGGCCTTGACCGGGGCCAGCCGGGGGTCGAGCTTGAGCACGGTGCGCTTGTCCACGCCGCCCTTGGCATTGGGCGCCTCGTCTTCGTGATACGAGTCCACCAGGAAGGCCATCAGCGACCGGGTCAGGCCGGCCGCCGGCTCGATCACGTACGGCGTGTAACGGGTGTCCGTGGACTGGTCGTAGTACGTCAGGTCCACACCGGAAGCCTTTGCGTGGCTCGACAAGTCGTGATCGGTGCGGTTGGCGATGCCTTCGAGTTCACCCCACGGGCTGCCGGCGAAGCCGAACTTGTACTCGATGTCGGTGGTGCCTGCGCTGTAGTGCGACAGCTTCTCCAGCGGATGTTCGTACAGCCGCAGGTTCTCCGGCCGGATGCCGAGGTCGACGTACCACTGCAGCCGGGTCTTGATCCAGTACTGGTGCCATTCCGGCGCGGTCGACGGCTCGACGAAGAACTCCATCTCCATCTGCTCGAACTCCCGCGTGCGGAAGATGAAGTTGCCGGGGGTGATCTCGTTGCGGAAGCTCTTGCCGATCTGGCCGATGCCGAACGGCGGCTTCTTGCGCGACGTGGTGACCACGTTGGCGAAGTTCACGAAGATGCCCTGGGCGGTCTCCGGACGCAGGTAGTGCAACCCCTCCTCGGACTCGATGGGACCGAGATAGGTCTTGAGCATCATGTTGAAGTCGCGCGGCTCGGTCCACTGGCCCTTGGTGCCGCAGTCCGGGCAGACGATCTCGGCCATGGGGACGGCGTCGGGATCGGCCAGCCCGTCCTTGGCCCCGCGCTTCTCGAAGTACGCCTCCTGGAGGTGGTCCTGCCGATGCCGCTTGTGACAGTTCAGGCATTCGACCAGCGGGTCGTTGAAGACCGCGACGTGGCCGGAGGCCACCCACACCTGGCGCGGCAGGATGATCGCGGAGTCCAGGCCGACGACGTCGTCGCGGCCGGTGACCACGGACCGCCACCACTGCTTCTTGATGTTCTCCTTGAGTTCCACCCCGAGTGGTCCATAGTCCCAGGCGGACTTGGTACCGCCGTAGATCTCGCCCGATTGGTAGACCAGGCCACGGCGTTTCGCCAGGTTCGCAACGGTGTCGATGATGGAAGCCACGGGGTGACAGCGTAGTGGGCTGCGCCGCCGGGCCCCCAATCGCGCGCAGCCGCGCGGGACCCCGGCGCTCCGAGCCGGCGTTGACATGCGCGGACGCGCATGTATCCTGACCAGATAATGAAAACGGTTTCCAGTTTGGCACACGGAGCAGACGACGTCGACGGCCACCTCGCCGGGGATGCCGCCGGGGATGTCGCCGCGATCCACGGCACCGGCCGAGAGACCGGGCACGATCCCCACACGCATCCCGGCCCCCCGCCGTCCTCGCCGCCGCCACGCGACGTCCTGGAATCCGCGGGCGAACTGCTACGCGCCCTGGCCGCCCCCATCCGCATCGCGATCGTGCTGCAGCTACGCGAGTCGTCGCGCTGCGTCCATGAACTCGTCGACGCCCTCGAAGTGCCGCAGCCGCTGGTCAGCCAGCACCTGCGCATCCTGAAGGCCGCGGGCGTCGTCGTCGGTGAACGCGCCGGACGCGAGGTGCACTACCAACTGGTCGATCACCACCTGTGCGACATCGTGCTCGCCGCCGTCGACCATGCCGGCGAGGCCCACCCATGACCGGCGCCGTCGTGCGCTCCACCAAGCAGCGCACCGCCATCGCCGCCCTGCTGGAGACGGTCGACGAATTCCGGTCGGCCCAGGAACTCCACGACGAACTGCGCAAGCGCGGTGAGGGGATCGGGCTCACCACGGTGTACCGGACGTTGCAGAGCATGGCTGCCGCCGGCCAGGTCGACACGCTGCGCACCGACACCGGCGAGTCGGTGTACCGCCGCTGCTCGGACCACCACCATCATCACCTGGTGTGCCGCACCTGCGGCACCACCGTCGAGGTCGAGGGCAAGGCCGCGGAGAAGTGGGCCGCCGACGTCGCCGTCGAACACGGCTTCACCGACGTCACGCACACCTTCGAGATCTTCGGGCAGTGCCGCGACTGCACCGTCAGCTGACGGCCCCGCGGGCCAGCGCCAGCACCGTGTCCCGGGTCAGCGGCGCCAGCACCACCTGACCCGGATCGTGTGGATCCACCCAGGCGATGTCCTCGATCTCCGCCGCCGGTCGCGGCACGCCGAGAAGACGCACCCGGAACAGGTCGGCGTCGACCACGTGATCGGGCTCGTTGGCCGCGGGTGCGGTGTGCCGTCCCAGCGGGACCACGGCATCGACACCCACGCCCAACTCCTCGTGCACCTCCCGGCGCAGCGCCTGCAGCGGCGTCTCCCCCGCTTCGATCTTGCCGCCGGGCTGCATGAACGCCGCAGTGGCACGCTTGCGCACCACCAGCACGTGGCCACGACCGTCGAGCGCCACGGCGGCGACGATGCGCAGGACCCGCGTCACGACGTCAGCGCGCGTCGCACCTCGACGCCACCGGAGAGCACCAGCACCACCAGCGTCCGCAGCGCGTCGTCGGACAGTCCGGTGGCGGGAAAGTTGTATCGCAGCAACACGTCTGCGGTCTTCTTCACCGATGATCGCCTGGACGTCGACGGTGACGACGCCCCGTTGGTGGCGGTCTCGGGCCCCGGATCGGTCTTCTCCACCAGCACCACCGAGCCCAGCAGCGTCTGACCCGCCTGCACGCCGACGCGGTCGCGCAGTGTGGCCGTCAGCGCGAGGTCCCACGCCAAGGGCTGCGTCAGCGACACCATCTCCAAGCCCTCGGCGATGGTCACCACGCGCAGCGACGCGACCGTGCCCTCGAGGCCGACGGTCAGCGACTCGTCGTCGGCGTCGAGCACCGTGGTGACGTCGCCAAGCACTGTCGAGAGGCGGTGCAGCAGGGACGTCATCGGGCGGCGCTCACGCCCTGCCGAAACGGCGATTGCGGTTGACGTACTCCTCGCAGGCCTCCCACAGATCCCGCCGGTCGTAGTCCGGCCACAGCTTGTCCTGGAACACGAACTCGGCGTATGCGGCCTGCCACAGCAGGAAGTTGCTCGCCCGCTGCTCTCCGGAGGTGCGGATGAACAGGTCGACGTCGGGGATGTCGGCGCGGTGCAGGTGCTTGGCGAACGTCGCCTCGCTGATCCGGCTCGGGTTGATCTTGCCCGCGGCGGCTTCCTCGGCGAGTTCCCTTGCGGCCTCGACGATCTCGGTGCGGCCGCCGTAGTTCACGCAGTAGTTGATGGTGATGACGTCGTTGCCGACCGTCATCTTCTCCGCGATGTCGAACTCCTTGATGACGCTGCTCCACATGCGCGGCCGCGAACCCACCCAGCGCATGTTGACGCCCATCGCGTTGAGGTTCTCGCGTCGGCGCCGCACCACCTCGCGGTTGAACCCCATCAGGAAGCGCACCTCTTCGGTGCTGCGCTTCCAGTTCTCGGTGGAGAACGCGTACACCGTGAGGTGCTTGATACCGAGTTCGATGGCGCCGCAGGTGATGTCGATGAGCACCGCCTCGCCCATCTTGTGTCCCTCGGTGCGCCCCAGGCCGCGCTGCTGGGCCCACCTGCCGTTGCCGTCCATGACCACGGCCACGTGGTTGGGCACCTGATCCGCCGGGATCCGAGGCGCCGCGGCCTTCGACGGGTGCTGCGGCGGCCGGGAGAACCGGCCGTTGGTGCGAGGCGGCAGCTCCGGGAACACCACCGGCCACGTCGACGTGTCCGGGAACACCGGATAGTCGTCAGGCGCCGGGGGCAGCTGCGGGTAGCTCGCAGACTTCCCCATGCCCCTTGCCTTGCTCATGCGCCATATCCTGCCCGACCGACGCGGCGCGCTCTCCGGCGACCTTCGCCAGGAACGCCGTGTCCGCCTTGTATACCCGCTCCACCAGCGGCAACGTCCGCATCTGACGTTCCAGATGCCACTGCAGGTGCGCGGCCACCAGGCCGCTGGCCTGACTGCGGTGCGTCGACGTCGACGCCTCGGCGACGTCCCAGTCCCCGTCGTGCAGCGCGGCCATCAGGTCGAGCACCTGCTGCGGCGGTGTCACCGAACCCGACGGTCTGCAGTGCACGCACACGCTGCCACCTGCGGCGACGTGGAATGCACGGTGCGGACCGGGTGTCGCGCACCGGGCACATTCGACCAGCGCCGGCGCCCAGCCCGCGATCGACATGGCGCGCAGCAGGTAGGCGTCGAGCACCAGTTCACGCGCCCGGGCCCCGTCGGCCACCGCCCGCAGCGCGGCGACGGTGAGCCGGTGCAGCGCCGGCGCCGGGGCCCGTTCCTCGCCCGCGATGCGCTCGGCGGTCTCCAACACCGCGCAGCCGCAGGTGTAGCGACCGTAATCGCTGACGATGTCACTGGCGAAGGCGTCGATGGCCTGCACCTGGGTGACGATGTCGAGGTTGCGCCCGGAGTGCAACTGCACGTCGACGTGGGCGAACGGTTCCAGGCGGGCGCCGAACTTGCTGCGGGTGCGGCGCACGCCCTTGGCGACGGCGCGCACCAGACCGTGGTCGCGCGTCAGCAGCGTCACGATGCGATCGGCCTCACCGAGCTTGTGCTGACGCAGCACCACAGCTCGATCCCGATACAACCGCATCGCTCCAGTGTCCCACCACGGTCCGACGCCGTCGGTGAGGCCGGGCCGTGACGTCGGACCGATAGTCTTTCGACCAACATGGCTCAGACCTCACCTGCTTGCGACACGGCCGCACCCCGCTTCCCCACCCTCACCCAGGAACTGTTCCAGCTGGCGAGTGGGCAGACCACGTCCGAGGTGCTGGTCCGACGATCCCTGGACGCCATCGCCGCCAGTCAGCCCACCCTCAACGCGTTCCGCGTGGTGCTGGCCGAACGAGCCATCCGCGATGCGCGGGCCGCCGACCGAATGCGGGCCGAGGGCGGCTACCTGCCGCTGCTGGGCATCCCCGTAGCGGTCAAGGACGACGTCGACGTGGCGGGCGTCCCGACCCGCTTCGGCACGGTCGGCGAGCAGCCCCCGGCTGCCGCCGACAGCGAGGTGGTGCGACGGCTGCGGGCGGCGGGCGCGATCATCGTCGGCAAGACCAACACGTGCGAACTCGGGCAGTGGCCCTTCACCAGCGGACCCGGTTTCGGGCACACCGCCAACCCGTGGTCGGCTCGGCACTCCGCCGGCGGGTCGTCGGGCGGCAGCGCCGCCGCGGTTGCCGCCGGCCTGGTCGCCGCCGCGATCGGCTCCGACGGCGCGGGCAGCGTGCGCATCCCGGCGGCGTGGAACCACCTGGTGGGCATCAAACCGCAGCGTGGCCGCATCTCGACATGGCCCCTGCCCGAGGCGTTCAACGGCATCACCGTCAACGGTGTGCTGGCGCGCACGGTCACCGATGCCGCCGTCGTCCTGGACGCCGCGTCGGGAAACGTCGACGGTGACCTGCACCGGCCGCCGCCCATCCGGGCCTCCGAACACGTCTCGCAGGCCCCCGGGCCCCTCACCGTCGCGTTGTCCACGACGTTCCCGTTCACGTTCTTCAAGGCGACGCTGCACCCCGAGATCCGCGCCGCGTTGCACGTCGTCGCGGGACAACTGGAGGACCTGGGCCACACCGTGCGGGCCGCCGACCCCGACTACGGGATGGGCATGTCGTGGGACTTCCTGACACGGTCCACGTCGGGGCTGCTGGACTGGGCCGACCGGCTGGGGCCACTGGTGGAGTGGGATGCACGCACCCGGGCCAACATGCGGACCGGCAGGGTGCTCTCGGAGCAGGCCCTACGCAAGGCGCGGGCGCGCGAGGCCGCCGCCCGCCGCCGCGTCGGCTGGATCTTCAACATCGCCGACGTGGTGCTGGCCCCCACCACGGCACTGCCGCCGCCCGGGCTGCACGACTACGACGAGCGTGGCAGCCTGGCCACCGACCGCGCGATGATCCGCGCATGCCCGGTGACCTGGCCGTGGAACGTGCTGGGGTGGCCGTCGATCAACGTGCCCGCGGGGTTCACCTCCGACGGGCTGCCGATCGGCGTGCAGCTCATGGGGCCGGAGAACAGCGAACCGCTGCTGATCTCGCTGGCCGCGGCGCTCGAGGCCGTCGGCGGCTGGGCGTCCCGGCAGCCGGTGCCGTGGTGGCTCGACGACGCGTCGTAGCCCGCGGCTAGAAGCCCAGTTTGCCCAGCTGCTTCGGGTCGCGCTGCCAGTTCTTGGCGATCTTGACCCGCAGGTCCAGGTACACCTTGGTGCCCAGCAGCTTCTCGATCTGGGTGCGCGCGGCCGTACCGACCTCGCGCAGTCGCGCCCCGCCCTTGCCGATCACGATGCCCTTCTGGCTGTCGCGCTCGACGTAGAGGATGGCGTGGACGTCGATGAGTTCACCCTGCTCGGGCGTCCTGTCCTCGCGCTGGTTCACCTCGTCGATGACCACCGCCAGCGAGTGCGGCAGCTCGTCGCGGACACCCTCGAGCGCGGCCTCACGGATCAGCTCGGCCATCAGCACCTCTTCGGGCTCGTCGGTGAGTTCGCCGTCGGGATAGAACGCCGGGCCCTCCGGGAGGTGCGACACCAGCACGTCGATCAACACGTCGACCTGCTCGCCGGTGGTGGCCGACACCGGGACGATGTCGGCGGCCTTCTCCCCGAACGCCTCCTGCACGGCGACCAGCTGCGCGGCGACCTTGTCGCGGGGCACCTTGTCGGTCTTGGTGACGACGACCACCAGGGTGGTCCTCGGCGCCACGGCCTTGATCTGCTCGTAGATCCAGCGGTCGCCGGGCCCGATGCCCTCGTCGGCCGGGATGCACAGGCAGATCAGGTCGACCTCGGAATAGGTGTCCTTGACCAACTCGTTGAGCCGCTGCCCCAGCAGGGTGCGCGGCCGGTGCAGCCCCGGGGTGTCGACCAGGACGATCTGAAAGTTCTCGCGGTGCACGATGCCGCGGATGGTGTGCCGCGTGGTCTGCGGCCGGTTCGACGTGATGGCCACCTTCTGCCCCACCAGCGCATTGGTCAGGGTGGACTTGCCGGTGTTGGGCCGGCCCACGAAACAGACGAAACCGGAACGGAACTCGCTCACGTCGGCGTCCCGGAACGGTCGGTGACGATCACCGCGGCGTCGGCGGACATCTCCCGCACGGCGGCGACACCGGCATCCTCGCCCGAGCCACCCACGAGCACTGCGGCCTCCAGCCCCGTCGCCCCGCTGGACACCGCGGCGGCCACCGCCGACTGCAACGCGGTCAACGTCAGCGTCGTCAGGTCGACGGGGGCACCCGCGTAGGTGCGGCCGTCGCGATCGCGTACCGCGGCGCCGCTGCCCGCCTCGGCGCGCGCCATGGCGCCGCGAGCCAGCACCACCAACTTGGCGTCTTCGGGATCCAGATCGGTCACGGCGTCTCCTCCTCGGGTTCTTCGGCGCTCACCAGCACGGTGCCGACGCGCACGCGGCCCCGCTGATCGGGTCCGCCCTCGGCGCGCAACCGCAATCCGTCCCACGTGACCTCGGCACCGGGCAGCGGCACGCGCCCCAGTTCGAACGCCAGCAGGCCGCCGACGGTGTCGACGTCCAGGTCGTCGTCGATCTCGAGGCCGTCGAACAGTTCCGTGAGGTCTTCCAGGGGCAGGCGCGCGGATACCCGGAACTGCTTGTCACCCAGCGCTTCCCATGGAAGCACCTCGTCGGTGTCGTACTCGTCGGCGATCTCGCCGACGATCTCCTCGAGCACGTCCTCGATGGTCACCAGGCCGGCGATGGCACCGTACTCGTCCACCAGCAGTGCCATGTGATTGCGGTCGCGCTGCATCTCGCGCAACAGTTCGTCGAGCGGCTTGGAATCCGGGACGAACACCGCGGGCCGCATCACGTCGCAGACCGCCGTGTCCCGGCCACCGATGGTCGACGAGTACGTGCGCGCCACCAGGTCCTTGAGATACACGACGCCCACCACGTCGTCGACGTTCTCGCCGACGACCGGGATGCGGGAGTGCCCGCTGCGCACGGCCAGCGACGTCGCCTGCCCCGCGGTCTTGTCCGATTCGATCCACACCATCTCGGTGCGGGGCACCATGACCTCGCGGGCCGGGGTGTCCCCCAATTCGAACACCGACTGGATCATGCGGCGCTCGTCGTCGGCCACCACGCCGCTCTGCTGGGCGAGGTCGACCACTTCGCGCAGTTCGATCTCCGAGGCGAAGGGGCCGTTGCGGAATCCGCGGCCGGGGGTCAGCGCATTGCCCAGCAGCACCAGCAGCCGGCTGATCGGGGTGAGCAGCACCGAGATCGCTTGCAGCGGAAGCGCTGCCACCAGCGAGATGCTGTAGGCGTTCTGCCTGCCGACGGTACGGGGCCCCACCCCCACGGCGACGAAGCTCACCACCACCATGATCACGGCGGCCGCCACCAGACCCCAGCCCAGACCCAGGTCGTCGATGAGCCAGGCGGCCATGAGCACGGTGGCCACGGTCTCGCAGCTGATCCGCAACAGCACCACCAGGTTGATGTAGCGCGGCCGGTCGTGCATCAGCTGGGCCAGTCGGACCGCGCCGGGACGCTCGTCGCGCACCAGTTCCTCGACGCGCGCCATCGACACCGTGCTGATCGCCGCGTCCACTGCTGCGAACAGGCCGCCGCCGAGGATCAGCGCGATGGCCCCGATCAGGGGTGCGAGTCCGGTCACGGGCGGTCGTAGAACTGCGATTCGTCCAGCAGCTTGCGGTCGCGCTCGACCTGCCGGTCGCGGTGATATCCGTCCACCTGGTCGGCGACCCACTCCTCGAGCAGTTCCCGCTGCAGGGCGAACATCTCCTTCTCCTCGTCGGGCTCCGCATGGTCGTAACCCAGCAGGTGCAGCACTCCGTGCACCGTGAGCAGGGCCAGCTCCTGACCGAGCGAATGTCCAGCGGCCTCGGCCTGTTTCGCGGCGAACTCCGGGCACAGCACGATGTCACCGAGCATCGACGGCCCCGGCTCCGGCGCGTCGGGCCGCCCGCCCGGCTCCAGTTCGTCCATCGGGAAGCTCATCACGTCGGTGGGACCGGGCAGGTCCATCCACCGCATGTGCAGATCGGCCATGGCCGCGGTGTCGAGCAGCACCATGGACAGCTCGGCGGCGGGGTTGACGTCCATGCGCTCGATGACGAACCGCGCGACGCTGACGAGTTCGGTCTCCGACACCTCGATGCCGGACTCGTTGGACACCTCGATGCTCATCGACGCGGCCTGCCCGTGTTCGCGCGCCGCTGGGCGCGGTTGCCGACCTGATCCCCCGACGCCTCGGACCGGGCGTAGGCGTCGACGATCTCGGAGACCAGCCGATGCCGCACCACGTCGGCGCTGGTGAGTTCGGCGACGTGGATGTCGTCGATTCCGGTCAGGATGTCCACCGCCGCACGCAAACCCGATCGCGCCCCACCGGGCAGGTCGATCTGGGTGGCGTCGCCGGTGACCACGATCTGAGACCCGAAGCCCAGGCGCGTCAGGAACATCTTCATCTGCTCGGCCGTGGTGTTCTGCGCCTCGTCGAGGATGATGAACGCGTCGTTCAACGTGCGGCCACGCATGTACGCCAGGGGCGCCACCTCGATCACGCCCGTGCTCATCAACTTGGGGATGAGTTCGGGGTCCATCATGTCGTGCAGGGCGTCGTACAGCGGGCGCAGATACGGGTCGATCTTCTCGCTGAGCGTGCCCGGCAGGAAGCCAAGGCGCTCACCGGCTTCCACGGCCGGACGGGTCAGGATGATGCGCGACACCTGCTTGGCGTGCAGCGCACTGACCGCCTTCGCCATCGCCAGGTAGGTCTTACCGGTACCTGCGGGCCCGATGCCGAACACGATGGTGTGCTCGTCGATGGCGTCGACGTAGCGCTTCTGGTTCAGCGTCTTGGGCCGGATGGTCTTGCCGCGCCGCGACAGGATGTCCAGCGTCAACACGTCCGCGGGCGACTCGGTGCCGCTGCCCATCAGCATCGCCACGGTGTGGCGCACCGACTCCGGCGAGACGGGTTGGCCGCTGGAGGCGACGGCCATCAGCTCGGTGATCGCACGCTCGGCCAGCGCCACGTCGGCGGGCTCACCAGACAGCGTGAGCGCGTTGCCGCGCGCATGGATGTCGGCGGTGAGCAGGTCTTCGAGGGCGCGCAGATTCTCGTCGGCAGACCCGAGCAGGCCCACGACGAGGTCGGGCGGCACGTTGATGGTGCTTCGTACGGACGACGAGGCAGCGTTCGTCTCGCGGGGCGTCACGTGGGCTTCAGTGCCTGCTTCCTGTGTTCGTTCACTCGGACGGGTCGAGTTTACCGCTGGTCACCGACTCATCCCAACGGATGACCGGTGGTCGGTGCATCCCACCGCGCCGTCAGCACGCCCAGCGCACCCAGCGCCACGGCCGCCGCGGTCGACGTACGCAGCACCGACGGGCCCAGCCGCACCGCCTCCGCACCCACCCCGGTGAGCTGGGAGATCTCGTCGTCGCCGATGCCGCCCTCGGGGCCCACCAGCAACCAGATCGCCGTCCCGGCCGCCAGCCGCGGCGCCAGCGCACTCAGCGATGCGGTGGCCGACTCGTGCAGCGCGAGCACCGTCGCCCCGCCGGCCACCTCGAGCGCGACGGTGGCCACCAGCTCGGCGGTACCGACGACGCCGGCCACCTCGGGCACGTGCGGACGACGCGACTGACGCGCGGCCGATCGGGCGACGGCCTGCCACCGGCGCAGTCCCTTGTCGACCTTCGCGGCACCGTCCCAGCGGGCGACGCAGCGCCGCGCCTGCCAGGCCAGGAACCGGTCGGCGCCGGCCTCCGTGGCGACCTCGACGGCGAGTTCGGCCCGATCCGACTTGGGCAGTGCCTGCACCACCGTCACCGCGGGAGTGGCCGGGGCGACGACCGTGCGGTCCTCGACGGTGGCCGCCAGCCGGCCCTTGCCGACCTCGGTGACCACGCAGTGCGCGAGCGCACCGGCGCCGTCGGAGACGTCGAGCCGCTCACCGACCCGGATGCGCCGCACGTTGGCGGCGTGGAAGCCCTCGTCACCGTCGACGACGACGGTCTGCCCGACCTCGCCGACCGCGTCGACGTAGAACAGCGCGTTGGTCACCGTCGCGGGTCAGCGTCCGGAGAACGTCTCACGCAGTCGACTGAACAGCCCGCCGCCTGCGCCGGCCGCCGACTGCGTCGACTTCACCTCGGCGACGTCGCGCGAGCGGTGCTCCTTGAGCTTGCGCAGCAGCTCGGTGTCCTGGTGATCCAACCGCGCGGGCACCACCACCTCCACGTGGGCGTGCAGGTCGCCGCGCACACCCGACCGCAGGTGCGGCATGCCGTGTCCCCGCAACGTGATTCGACTACCGGGCTGGGTGCCCGGGGCGATCTCGAGGTCGGTGGGGCCGTCGAGGATCGCGTCGACGGACACCGTGGCGCCCAGGGCGGCGTCGACCATCGGAACCGACACCGTGCAGTGCAGGTCGTCGCCGTCGCGGACGAACACGTCGTGCGGCTGCTCGTGCACCTCGACGTACAGGTCGCCCGCGGGGCCGCCGCCGGGACCCACCTCGCCCTGCGCGGCCAGCCGCACCCGCATGCCCTCGCCGACGCCCGCCGGGATCTTGACGCTCACCTCACGCCGAGCGCGCACCCGGCCGTCACCGCCGCAGCGGTGACACGGGTCGGGGATGACCTCGCCGACGCCCTGACACACGGGGCAGGGGCGCGAGGTCATCACCTGACCGAGCAGCGAGCGCTGCACGGTCTGCACCTCGCCCTGGCCGTGGCAGGTGTCACACGTGACGGGCTTCGTGTCGGCGTGCGTGCCCTTGCCGTGACAGACGTCGCACAGGATCGCGGTGTCGACGGTCACCTGCTTGGTGACACCCGTCGCGCACTCGGTGAGGTCCATGCGCATGCGCAGCAGCGAGTCCGAACCCGGTCGCACGCGCCCGATGGGCCCCCGCCCGCCGCCGCCACCACCGCCGAAGAAGGCCTCGAACACGTCGCCGAGCCCGCCGAAGCCGCTGAACCCGTTGGCGCCCATGCCGCCGCCGGTCTCCATCGGATCGGCGCCCATGTCGACCATCCGGCGCTTGTCGGGATCGGTGAGCACCTCGTAGGCGAGCTTCACCTCGGCGAACTGCTCACCGGCGTCGGGGTTGACGTCCGGGTGCAGCTGACGCGCCAGCTTGCGGTAGGCGGCCTTGATCTCGGAATCACTCGCGCCCTTGCTCACGCCGAGCAGACCGTAGTAGTCGCGTGCCACGCCACACCCCTTCGAAGAGTTCAAGCCATTCAAGCCGTTGTCCGGGCACTACCGGGTACCCAGGACCTCACCTATGTACAGAGCAACCGCCGCAACGTTGGCGATGGTTCCCGGATAGTCCATGCGAGTGGGACCGACCACACCCATGCCGCCGTAGATCTTGCCCAGCGATCCGTACGTGGTGGTCACCACGGACGTCCCTGCCATCTGCTCGGCCTCGGTCTCGTGCCCGATCCGCACGGTGACCTTACCGGCCTCCTGCTGCGCGGCCAGCAGCCGCAGCACCACCACCTGCTCCTCGAGCGCTTCGAGCACCGACCGCAGCCCGTTGCCGAAGTCGGCGGTGTTGTGGGTGAGGTTGGCGGTGCCGCCCAGCAGCAGCCGCTCCTCACTGTGCTCGACGAGCGTCTCCACCAGCACGGTGGCGGCGCGGCCCACGGCGTCGCCCAGCCCACCGTGGCCGTCGAGCTGGGCGGCCAGGTCGGCCACCGCGACGGACGCGGTGGCCAGCGGCTTGCCCTCCAACGCCTGGGCGAGCCGCTCGCGCAGCTGCCCGAGCGCGACGTCGTCGATGGCATCACCCAGTTCGACGATGCGCTGATCGACGCGGCCGCTGTCGGTGATGACGACCAGCAGCAGGCGCGCCGGCGTGAGCGCCACCACCTCGAGGTGGCGGACGCTCGACGTCGACAGCGTCGGGTACTGGATGATGGCCACCTGCCGGGTCAGCTGAGCCAGCAGCTTCACCGCGCGCCGCAGCACGTCGTCGAGGTCCACCCCGGACTCCAGGAACGACAGGATGGCGCGGCGCTCGGCCGACGACATCGGCTTGACGTCGTCGAGCCGGTCCACGAACTCGCGGTACCCCTTCTCGGTGGGCACGCGTCCGGAGCTGGTGTGCGGCTGCGCGATGTAGCCCTCGGCCTCCAGTACCGCCATGTCGTTGCGCACCGTCGCGCTCGAGACGCCGAGATTGTGGCGTTCGACGAGCGCCTTGGAGCCGATGGGCTCCTTGGTGGTCACGAAGTCGGCCACGATGGCACGCAGCACCTCGAATCGCCGATCGTCGGCACTACCCATGCGTTCACCTACCTTGGACGAGTCGAACCGGGTACGGCTCCCTCCCGGGGAAGCCAAACCCCCATTTTACGGTGACCTGCGACGTCGGCACGCGCCACCAGGCCCGGTGCGATTAACCTCGAGCCATGCCGACGGACTCAACGGCGGGTCGCCCGTGATCTTCAAGGGGGTCCGCGACGGCAAGCCATACCCCGATCACGGGTTGTCACACCGGCAGTGGGCCCAGATCCCGCCTCGCCAGATCCGTCTCGACGAACTGGTCACCACGACGACGGTGCTCGCGCTGGACCGCCTGCTCTCGGAGGACTCGACGTTCTACGGCGACCTGTTCCCGCACGCCGTGCGGTGGCAGAACGTGGTCTACCTGGAGGACGGACTGCACCGCGCGGTGCGCGCGGCGCTGCGCAACCGGACCGTGCTGCACGCCCGCGTCTACGACATGGCGGTCCCGCTCGACCAGCAGACCGGCCCCACGCAGCTGTAGCGCGCGGCCTCATCGAGATCGCAGCACCAGCACCGCGGTCAGGGTCTGCCACGCGTAGATCGCGTACACGCTGCCGCGTTCCCACACCCCGACGGGCTCGACCAGCAGCACCACCGGGATCAGGCACAGCAATCCCAACCCGCCGAGCACCGTCGCCGTCGTCGCGTACCCGGGCCACGCCACGGGCGGCCGCAGGGCACGGGCTCCGGCCAGCGCCGCGGCGTTGCCTCCGACCAGTGCCAGCGCAGCACCCACCCCGTGCCAGACCGTACCCGCGCCGCTGTGCATGGTCGCGATCAGTACGTTGCCGATCACGATGGCCACCAAGCAGATTCGGAACGGCAGCGGCGGTGCGCCGCGCGTCAAGAGCCAGCCGCCCACCGGCAACAGGACGCCCTGCACGACGAACGCGGCGTTGATGACCCAGGCGAGCGGGGACGCCCCCGGCTCGCCGAGGGCACTGACGTACATGGTGGCGTAGTCGTAGCCGGCGAACGCCGACGCGCTGACGGCCTCGGCGACGAAGTAGCACACCGTGGACGCGAGCCACAGCCACGCTCCGATCCGCACGCCGGGACACTACCCGGGCGTCAGCCGAGCAGGTCGCGCACCACCGCGTCGGCCAACAGCCTGCCGCGGTCGGTGAGCACCAGCGACCCGCCGACGGTCACCAGCAGACCGCGGTCGCACAGCGCATCGGCGCGGCGCCGCTCGGCGGCGTCGAGGTCGGCGGCGAGCAGCCCGCTGCGCAAGCGCACCCGAAGCATCACGTCCTCGACGTGGCGTTCGGCGGGCGTCGGCTCCTCACCGCCCGCCACCGGCAGCTCACCGCGACCGAGCGCGTCGGCGTAGGCGTTGGGATGCTTGACGTTCCACCACCGGCGCCCGTCGACGTAACCGTGGGCCCCCGGACCCGCACCCCACCATTGCCCACCGTCCCAGTAGCCCAGATTGTGCCGACACTCCCCTCCCGGCCTGCTCCAGTTCGAGACCTCGTACCACGTCAGCCCGGCTGCCGACAGCCGCGCGTCCAGCAGTTCGTAGCGTGCCGCCAGCACGTCGTCGTCGGGCGCGGCCACCTCGCCGCGGCGCACGCGGCGCGCCAGCGCCGTGCCGTCCTCGACGATCAGCGAGTAGGCCGACACGTGGTCGACGTCCGCATCCAGGGCGGCGTCCACCGACGCCATCAGGTCGGCGTCGGTCTCCCCCGGCGTGCCGTAGATGAGGTCCAGGTTGACGTGGTCGAAGCCCTCGGCCCGCGCCTCCTTGGCCGCGGCCACCGCCCGCCCCGGCGAGTGCACGCGGTCGAGCACCTTGAGCACGTGCGGCGCCGTCGACTGCATGCCGAGCGAGATCCGGGTGTAACCGGCGTCGCGCAACGCCGCGAAGAAGCGCGGCGACGTCGACTCCGGGTTGGACTCGGTGGTGACCTCGGCGTCCGGCGCCAAGGCGAACGCGGCGCGCACGGCGTCGAGCACGGCGGCCAGGCCGGCGGCGCCCAGCATCGACGGCGTGCCCCCGCCCACGAACACCGTGTCCACCGTTCGCGGGCCGACCCGGTCTGCCGCCAGCCTCAGCTCGATGCGCAGCGCCGCGAGCCACGCATCCGGGTTGGCACCCCCGAGTTCGCTCGGCGTGTAGGTGTTGAAGTCGCAGTAGCCACAGCGCGACGCACAGAACGGCACGTGCACGTAGACACCGAAGAGATCGGCCGGACCGGTACGACTCACCACCCGCCCAGTGTGCCGGACGGGGTTTCGCGCAGCACGAGGCGAACTCTGGCCCGGTTGGGGCCGACGGCCCTTGCCATGGCACAATGGCCGACGTGACTGCCGTTTCCGGTTCGACCACCCGCGTATCGCTGGTGGCCCGTCGGCACGTCGACTTCAAGCGCGTTTGCACGTGTTGCTGTCCCGCTTGACCTGCGCTTGACTTCGGACCCTGCCCATACCCAGCTGGCCACCGGATCTGCGCTCACCGGTCCAGCCCCCGGTGCCCGCGTGCCCTCCGAGAATCCAGCTCCTCCGCGAAGGAGCCCCATGACCACCGCAGAACCCCAGCCCGCCGCCACGGCGAAGCCGGCCAAACGACCCCGCGGCGAAGGCCAGTGGGCGCTCGGCTACCGGGAACCGCTCAACGCCAACGAGCAGTCCAAGAAGGACGACAACCCGCTCAACGTCCGTGAGCGCATCGAGACCATCTACGCCAAGGGCGGCTTCGAGAGCATCGACAAGGGCGATCTGCGCGGCCGGTTCCGCTGGTGGGGCCTCTACACCCAGCGCAAGCCCGGTTACGACGGCACGTGGACCGGTGACGAGAACACCGACATGCTCGAAGACGGTTACTTCATGCTGCGGGTCCGCAGCGACGGCGGTGCGCTGACCGCGGCGGCGTTGCGCACGCTCGGCGAGATCTCGACCGAGTACGCCCGCGACACCGCCGACATCTCCGATCGCCAGAACGTGCAGTACCACTGGATTCGCGTCGAGGACATGCCGGAGATCTGGCGCCGGCTCGACGAGGTCGGACTGCAGACCACCGAGGCGTGCGGCGACTGCCCGCGCGTGGTGCTCGGCTCGCCGCTGGCCGGCGAATCGCTCGACGAGGTCATCGACGGCACGCCGGCGGTCGACGAGATCGTCAAGCGCTACATCGGCAAGAAGGAATACTCCAACCTGCCGCGCAAGTTCAAGACCGCGATCTCCGGGCTGCAGGACGTGGTGCACGAGGTCAACGACGTCGCGTTCATCGGCGTCGTGCACCCCGAGCACGGCCCCGGCTTCGACCTGTGGGTCGGCGGCGGCCTGTCCACCAACCCGATGCTGGGCCAGCGCGTCGGCGCCTGGGTGCCGCTCGACGAGGTCCCCGACGTGTGGGAAGGCGTGGTCAGCGTGTTCCGCGACTACGGCTACCGCAGGCTGCGCGCCAAGGCGCGGCTGAAGTTCCTGATCAAGGACTGGGGGGTGCAGAAGTTCCGGGAGGTCCTCGAGACCGAGTACCTGAAGCGACCCCTGATCGACGGCCCCGCCCCCGCCCCGGTGTCGCGGCCCATCGACCACGTGGGCGTGCAGCGGCTCAAGAACGGGCTCAACGCCGTGGGCGTCGCGCCCATCGCGGGCCGCGTGTCGGGCACCATCCTGTCCAAGGTCGCCGACCTCGCCGAGGCCGCGGGCAGCGACCGCATCCGGTTCACGCCGTACCAGAAGCTGATCATCCTGGACGTCCCCGACGAGAAGCTCGACGAGTTGCGTGCGGGCCTCGACGCGCTGGGCCTGCCGTCCACGCCGTCGCACTGGCGCCGCAACCTCATGGCCTGCACCGGCATCGAGTTCTGCAAGCTGAGCTTCGCCGAGACGCGCAGCCGCTCGCAGGTGCTGGTGCCCGAGTTGGAGAAGCGGCTCGACGACATCAACGCTCAGCTCGACGTGCCGGTCACCATCAACATCAACGGCTGCCCCAACTCGTGCGCCCGCATCCAGGTTGCCGACATCGGGTTCAAGGGCCAGATGGTGGACGACGGGAACGGTCCGGAGGAGGGCTTCCAGGTGCACCTGGGCGGCAGCCTGGGCCTGGACAGCGGGTTCGGGCGCAAGTTGCGCCAGCACAAGGTGCTGTCCAGCGAACTCGGCGACTACATCGAGCGCGTCGTGCGCAACTTCGTGAAACAACGCGAGGACGGCGAGCGTTTCGCCCAGTGGGCCGTGCGGGCAGACGAAGCGGATCTGCGATAGGCAGCGGCGAGTTCTCAGAAGAGGTAGGCATGACTGACTTGCGAACCGAAGACGACCTGATCGCACTCGCCGAGCGCGGCGCCGACGAACTCGCCGACGCCTCCGCCGAGGAACTGCTGCGGTGGACCGAGGAGCACTTCGGCGGGGGCCCCGACGGATCGGGCACCGACCGGTCAGGCTACGTCGTCGCGTCCAACATGCAGGACGGCGTCCTGGTGCACATGGCGGCCCAGGTCCACCCCGGCGTCGACGTGCTGTTCCTCGACACCGGGTATCACTTCGCCGAGACCATCGGCACCCGCGATGCGGTCGAGGCGGTCTACGGCGTGAACGTCGTCAACGTGCGACCCGAGCGCAGCGTCGCCGAGCAGGACGCGCTGCTGGGCAAGGACCTGTTCGCCAGCGACGCCGCCGCGTGCTGCCGCATGCGCAAGGTCGAGCCGCTCGGCAAGGCGCTGGCCGGGTACTCCGCGTGGGTGACCGGCATCCGCCGGGTGGAGGCGCCGACGCGCGCCAACGCCCCACTCATCAGCTTCGACAAGGCCTTCGGCCTGGTGAAGATCAACCCCATCGCGGCGTGGTCGGACGAGGACATGCAGTCCTACATCGACGAGCACGACGTGCTGGTCAACCCGCTGGTCGACGAGGGCTACCCGTCGATCGGTTGCGCGCCCTGCACGGCCAAGCCGCTGCCGGGCGCCGATCCGCGCAGTGGCCGCTGGGCCGGACAAGCCAAGACCGAATGCGGGCTGCACGCGTCGTGACCGGGGCCGGCCCGACGCTGGTGCTGACCGCGCACGGCAGCGCCGATCCGCGGTCGGCCGGGGTGACGCACGCCGTGGCCGGTCGGATCCGGCGGCTGCGGCCGTCGCTGGACGTGCGGGCCGCGTTCCTGGAGCAGACGGCCCCGTCGCTGGCCGACGTGTTGACCGACGCCGAGGACGCGGTGGTGACGCCGTTCCTGCTGGCCTCGGCCTACCACGCCCGGGTGGACATCCCCGCGGTGATCGCCGAGTCCGGACGGTCGATCCGACGCGCCGACACCCTGGGCGAGGATCCGGCCCTGGTGACGGTGCTGCGCCAACGTCTGATCGACGTCGGCGTGTCCGCCGACGACGACGGCCTCGGCGTCGTGGTGGTGGCCGTCGGCTCGTCGAAACCGGACGCCAATGCGCGTACCGCCTCGGTGGCGAAGCTGCTGGCACGTGGAACCCGTTGGGCCGCAACGCAGACGGCGTTCGCGACGGGGCCCTACGCGAACCTCGCCGAGTCGGTGGCCACCGTTCGCGCGGCTGGAGTTCGACGGGTGGTGATCGCACCGTGGTTCCTGGCACCCGGCCGGATCACCGACCGCGTCGCCGCGTTCGCCGCGCAGCACGACATCCTGGTGTCCGCGCCGCTGGGCTCCCACAATCTGGTGGCCGCCACGGTGCTGGACCGCTACGACGCAGTGACGTCGGCCCGCGCCGCCGCCTGAACTCCCGCTCTCGCGCGGCCGCGTCGTCCGCCGAGACGCAGGCCCCGGAGTTCACGACGCGCCGATGCCCTCGACGGCGTCGTTGCGAGGCGTGGCGTCCTGCGCGCTCCCCGCGATCGGCGGCACCCGGGTGGCGCGCACGTACACCGTGTCGCCGGCCTTCAGCCCGAGCGCCTCGGCGTCACCGCGGGTGATCTGCGCCGTGAACGCCCCGCCGGTGGTGGCGCTGGTCAGCTCCACCCTGACCTCGAATCCCAGGACGACGACACGGTCGACCACGGCCTTGGTGACCCCGGTCGACTCCGCCGTGCCGTCACCGGTGGCGATCGCCAGCTCGGGATTGCGGCCGACCCGAATGTCGTGGGGCCGCACCAGGATTCCGTTGAGCGCGGAGACGGTTCCGAGGAACGACATGACGAAGCCGTTGGCGGGTTCGTCGTAGACCTGGGTCGGGGTGCCGACCTGCTCGATGCGCCCCTTGTTGAGCACCGCGATCCGATCGGCCACGTCGAGCGCCTCGGCCTGGTCGTGCGTCACCAGCACGGTGGTGACGTGTACCTCGTCGTGCAGGCGCCGCAGCCAGGTCCGCAGGTCCTCGCGGACCTTCGCGTCGAGCGCGCCGAACGGTTCGTCGAGCAGCAGCACCTGCGGATCGACCGCGAGGGCGCGGGCCAGGGCCATGCGTTGCCGCTGCCCACCGGAGAGCTGGTTCGGGTAGCGGCGCTGGAAGCCCGCGAGGCCGACGATCTCCAGCAGTTCGTCGACCTTGGCCTTGACCTCGGCCTTGGGGCGCTTGCGGATCTTGAGCCCGAAGGCCACGTTGTCCCGCACCGTGAGGTGTTTGAACGCCGCGTAGTGCTGGAACACGAACCCGATCTCGCGGCGCTGCGGCGGCACGTGCGTGACGTCCTCGCCCTTGATCGTGATGGTGCCGCTGTCGGGCTCGTCGAGGCCGGCGATGGCACGCAGCAGGGTCGACTTGCCCGAGCCGCTGGGCCCCAGCAGGGCCGTCAACGACCCTTCCGGCACGTCGAAGTCGATGTCGTCGAGAGCGACGAAGTCGCCGTAGCGCTTGTTGGCGCCACGCACGGTGATGGCATTCGTCATCGGCGGAAGTCCTGTCGTCGTGGCCTATTTTGCCTGGCGCGCGCGCCGGGCGTCGAGGATCACCTGGGCGATGAGCACGAACACCGCGACCCCCATGAGCAGCGTCGAGATGGCGTACGCGCCGTACTGATCGCCTCGGTTGTAGCGGTCGGCGACCAGCAGCGTCAGCGTTTGAGAGGTGCCGGGAAGATTGGACGACACCATGATGACGGCGCCGAACTCACCGAGCGTACGGGCGATGGTGAGCACCACGCCGTAGGTGAGACCCCACCGGATGGACGGCAGCGTGATCTTCCAGAAGGTCTGCCACCACGACGCGCCCAGCGTCGAGGCCGCCTCCTCCTGATCGGTGCCCAGTTCGTGCAGCACCGGTTCGACCTCCCGGATCACGAACGGCACGGTGACGAAGATGCTCGCGAGCACGATGCCGGGCAGACCGAAGATGATCTTGAAACCGAGGCCTTGCTCCACGAAGCCCAGCAGCCCCGCCGATCCCCACAGCAGGATCAGCGCGACGCCGACCACGACCGGCGACACGGCGAACGGCAGGTCGATGACGGCCTGCAGCGCACTCTTGCCGCGAAACCTGTTGCGCGCCAGCACCAGTGCCGTCGGGATGCCGAAGACGACGTTGAGCGGCACCACGATGGCCACCACCAGCAGCGACAGGTTCAGCGCGGAGATGGCCGCGGGTGTGGAGATCGACGCCGCGAACGCGCCGATCCCGGGCGAGAACGCACGCCACAGGATGAGCCCTACCGGCACGATCACCAGCACGGTGACGTAGGCCAACGCGGTGTAGCGCAGCAGGTTGCGCACCAGCGGACGAGGGTTCACGAGGACAGCTCCTCGCGCCTGGCGGCCCGCGAGCCCACGGCCCGCAGGATGAACAGCACGACGAACGAGATGAGCAGCAGCACGATCGAGATGGCCGCCGCACCCGTGCGGTCGTCGTTCTCGATGAGGGTGCGGATCCACTGCGACGAGACCTCGGTCTCACCCGGCACCGCCCCGCCGATCAGCACCACGGAACCGAACTCGCCGATGGCGCGCGAGAACGCCAGCCCTGCACCGGACAGCAGTGACGGCAGCAGCGCCGGCAGGATCACGTGCGTGAAGATCGTCACGTTGTTGGCGCCCAGCGACGCGGCGGCCTCCTCCACCTCGCGGTCCAACTCGAGCAGCACGGGCTGCACCGAGCGCACCACGAACGGCAACGTGACGAACAGCAGCGCGATGCCGACACCCCACTTGGTGTGCTGCAACTCCAGCCCGACGGGGCTGTTGGGGCCGTAGAGGGCCAGCATGACGAGGCTCGCCACGATGGTCGGCAACGCGAACGGCAGGTCGATGACGGCGTCCACCAACCGCTTGCCCGGGAACTCGTCGCGCGTGAGCACCCACGCCACCAGCAACCCGAAGACGAGGTTGACGATCGTGACACCGATGGAGATCGTCAGCGTCACGCGAAACGAGGCGATGGCGGCGTTGGACGTCACCGCCTGCAAGAACGCGTCCCAGCCACCGCCTGCCGACTGCCACAGGATGGCGGCCAGCGGGAGGAGGACGATGACCGAGAGCCAGATCGCGGCGGCACCGACGCGCAGCCCGGTGGTCCCGGACCGCCCCCTGCGCGGAGAGGTCTTGGGTGCGGACAGGACCTCTGCGGTCATCCAGTGGCCTGCTTGTAGATCTTGGTGATCGAGCCGTTGTCCTTGTCGAACAGCGCCGGGTCCACCTGGCCCCACCCGCCGAGATCGGCGATGGTCCACAGCTTCGCGGGCGCCGGGAAGTCCTTGGCGAACTGCTCGGCGACGGCGGGGTCGACCGGCCGGAACCCGGCCTCGGCCCACAGCTTCTGCCCCTGCTCGGTGTAGAGGAAGTTCTTCAGCGCGTTGGCCTGCTGCTGGTGGGCGCTGCTGGTGACGACCGCGACGGGGTTCTCGATCTTGAAGGTCTGCGGCGGGTTGACGTGCTCGACGTCCTTGCCCTGCCGCTCGGTGTTGATGGCCTCGTTCTCGTAGCTGATCAGCACGTCCCCGGTGCCCTGCAGGAACAGGTCGGTGGCCTCGCGCCCGGAGCCGGGGCGGGTCTTGATGTGTTCACCGACGAGCTTGGACACGAAGTCCAGACCGGCCTGCGGATCCTTGCCGCCGTTGCTCTTGGCGGCATACGGCGCCAGCAAGTTCCACTTCGCCGACCCCGAACTCAGCGGGCTGGGGCTGACCACCTCGACGCCCGGCGCCAGCAGGTCGTCCCAGTCCTTGATGCCCTTGGGGTTGCCCTTGCGCACCACCAGTGACACCACCGAGCCGAACGGGATTCCCTTGGTGGCGTCGGCATTCCAGTCCTTGGCGACCTTGTCGGCCTTCACCAGGCGGGTGACGTCGGGCTCGACGGAGAAGTTCACGATGTCGGCGGGCTTGCCGTCGACGACGGCGCGGGACTGGTCACCGGAGGCGCCGTACGACGTGGTCACCGCGACGCCCTTGCCCTCCTCGGTGGCGGCGAAGGCCGGAATGATCTTGCTCCAGCCCGGCTCGGGTACGGCGTAGGCGACGAGGGTCAGCGTGGTGTCGGCGGCGGGCTGGCTCCCCCCACCGGCGACGTCGCTGGCACCGCCACCGCAGGCGGTCAGCATCGTTGCGGTCAGTGCGAGGGCGCCGACGGCGCGCCAGGGCTTGGTGAGGTGACGGTCGAGCATGGGGGCCTTTCCTTGACGGGGTTCGGGAGGGTGTGAGCCCGTGACGGCAAGGCGAAGGGATGTTGGTGGTCAGCCCGACGAGACGCTGCGGACCACGACCGACGCCACACCGCGAACGGTTGGGTCAGCGACAACAGGAGACGTCGGCGACGGCGCAGGCGCCCACGGCGATGAGGGCCAGGACGTGGCCCTGCGCGCGGTGCGATGCGGCGTGCATGGGTCGAACGATAACAGAGGTCATCGCTGCTGGATCAGCGGGTGAAGAACCACATCACGACGACGAGGACCAGCAGCAGCACCAGGATGAGGGTGACGCGCGAACGAGGCATGCCGGTCACACCTCGTCCGACTCGGTGTGGCGGGCGCGGTGCAGCAGGCGGATGCCGTTGCCCAGGGCGCCGTCGAGCACCATGGCCACGCCGTAGGCCAGCAGCAGCACCACCGGCATCACGATCACGGCCTGGATCACGAAGCCCAGCCCGGACAGCCACAGTTCGACGCCGTCCCACCAATTCAGAATGCCGCTCACCGTCTCCACCCTACGATCTCCTTCGTGGCCCACCCCGATGCATCGCCCCTCGACCGCACGGCCTGCCTGGTTGCCGGGGGCGGCCCAGCCGGGATGATGCTGGCGCTGCTACTCGCGCGCGCCGGCGTGGACGTGACGGTCATGGAGAAGCACGCCGACTTCCTGCGGGACTTCCGCGGTGACACCGTGCACGCCAGCACGCTGCGACTGCTCGACGAGCTGGGCTTGGGGGCAGCGTTCGCCAACCTGCCGCACCGGCTGATCGACTCGGTGAACGCCGACGTCAACGGGGCTCCACTGCGGGCCGACCTCTCCCACCTGCCGGGTCCGCACAAGCACATCGCGCTGGTTCCGCAGTGGGACTTCCTGGAGCTGCTGGCCGACGCCGCGGCAGCCGAACCGACGTTCCGGCTGCTCCGCAGCACCGAGGTGCTGGCCCCGCTGCGGGCCGGTGACCGCGTGACCGGCGTGCGCTACCGGGCCGCCGACGGCGCCGAGCACGAGATGCGGGCCGACCTGGTGGTGGCGTGCGACGGCCGGTCGTCGACGCTGCGGACGGCTGCCGGGATGTTTCCGCGCAGCTTCGGCTCGCCCATGGACGTGTGGTGGTTTCGGCTGCCTCGCCGTCAGGACGACCCGCACGGCCTCAACGGCGTGTTCCGCAACGGGCACGGTTGCGCGCTGATCGACCGGGGCGACTACTTCCAGGTGGCCTACATGATCCGCAAGGGCAGCGATGCGGCCATGCGGGCGCAGGGCATCGAGGCGTTGCGCCGCCAGATCGCCGACCTGGTGCCGTGGCTGGCCGACCGCGTCGGCGAGCTGGCGTCGTTCGACGACGTGAAGCTGCTCGACGTACAGCTCAACCGGTTGCGCCGCTGGTACTGCGACGGTCTGCTGTTCATCGGCGACGCGGCGCACGCCATGTCCCCGATCGGCGGGGTGGGGATCAACCTGGCCGTCGCCGACGCGGTGGCGGCGGCCCGACTGCTGGCAGAACCGTTGCGCCGGGGCGCGGTGACGCCGCGCGACCTGGCCAGGGTGCAGGTGCGCCGCTGGGCGCCCGCCGCGCTCATCCAGCGGATCCAGCGACTCGTCGCCGACCGGGCGATCGCACGTGTCATCACACCGGGTGCGCTGCCGCCCGGCCCCCCGCGCGCTGCGGCCATCGCGAAGCGCTTTCCTCTGCTCGGAACCATCGCGGGGTATGGCGTCGCCATCGGCCCGCTACCCGAGCACGCACCGAGTTTCGCGAAGCGGTAACGGTCGCCGCGTCGGGTGGACGCGGGCCCGCTCGTCGGTCGATGATGTCGCACATGGTCTTGCAGCCCAACGAGCCCGCGGTCGCGTCGACGGCGAACGGTCACGCCGACCACGAGCCGGAGCCGCCGTTCGCCGTCACGTCGGTGGAGCCCTACGTACCGACGGGTGCGCGGCGAAACCCGTTCCCGCCGATCGCCGACTACGCGTTCCTCTCCGACTGCGAGAACACGTGCCTGGTGTCGTCCGCCGGGTCGGTGGAATGGATGTGCGTTCCGCGCCCGGACTCCCCCAGCGTGTTCGGATCCATCCTCGACCGCGGGGCCGGCCACTTCCGGTTGGGCCCGTACGGCGTCACCGTGCCAGCGGCCCGCCGTTATCTGCCCGGCAGCCTCATCCTCGAGACCACGTGGCAGACCCACACGGGCTGGATCATCGTCCGCGACGCGCTCGTCATGGGCCCGTGGCACGACCTGGAGACGCGCTCTCGCACGCATCGGCGTACGCCGATGGACTGGGACGCCGAGCACATCCTGTTGCGCACCGTCCGCTGCGTCAGCGGCACGGTCGAACTCGTCATGTCGTGTGAGCCGTCGTTCGACTACCACCGCAGCAGCGCCACGTGGGAGTACTCGGCCGCGGCGTACGGCGAGGCGATCGCGCGGGCGGGCAAGAACCCGGACTCGCACCCGACGTTGCGCCTGACCACCAACCTGCGTTTGGGTTTGGAGGGCCACGAGGCGCGGGCGCGCACGCGGCTCACCGAGGGCGACAAGGTGTTCGTGGCACTGTCGTGGTCCAAGCATCCGGCGCCGCAGACGTTCGACGAGGCCGCCGACAAGATGTGGAAGACCAGCGAGTCGTGGCGCCAGTGGATCAACATCGGCGACTTCCCCGACCACCCGTGGCGGTCGTATCTGCAGCGCAGCGCATTGACGCTGAAGGGGCTGACGTATTCGCCCACCGGCGCCCTGCTGGCGGCGAGCACCACGTCGCTACCGGAAACGCCTCAGGGCGAACGGAACTGGGACTACCGCTACTCGTGGATCCGGGATTCCACGTTCGCGCTGTGGGGTCTGTACACGCTGGGACTCGACCGCGAGGCCGACGACTTCTTCGCGTTCATCGCCGACGTCTCGGGTGCCAACAACGGGGAACGGCATCCGCTGCAGGTGATGTACGCGGTCGGCGGGGAACGCAGTCTCGTCGAGGAGGAACTGCACCACCTGTCGGGCTATGACAACTCGCGACCGGTGCGCATCGGCAACGGTGCGTACAACCAGATGCAGCATGACATCTGGGGCACGATGCTGGATTCGGTGTACCTGCACGCGAAGTCGCGCGAGCAGATCCCGGAGATGCTGTGGCCGGTGCTGAAGAATCAGGTCGAGGAGGCCATCAAGCATTGGCGCGAGCCCGACCGCGGCATCTGGGAGGTGCGCGGCGAACCGCAGCACTTCACGTCGAGCAAGATCATGTGCTGGGTGGCGCTGGACCGCGGCGCCAAACTCGCGGAATTGCAAGGCGAGAAGAGCTACTCGCAGCAGTGGAGCACCATCGCCGAGGAGATCAAGGCCGACGTGCTGGCCAACGGCGTCGACGCGCGAGGAGTGCTGACGCAGCGCTACGGCGACGACGCGTTGGACGCGTCGCTGCTGTTGGCGGTGCTGGTGCGGTTCCTGCCGTCGGACGATCCGGTCGTGCGGAACACGGTGCTGGCGATCGCCGACGAGCTCACCGAGGACGGCCTGGTGCTGCGGTATCGCACCGAGGAGACCGACGACGGCCTTTCGGGCGAGGAGGGCTCGTTCACCATCTGCTCGTTCTGGCTGGTGTCGGCGCTCGTCGAGATCGGCGAGGTGAGCCGCGCCCGGCACCTGTGCGAGAGGTTGCTGTCGTTCGCCAGCCCGCTGCACCTGTACGCCGAGGAGATCGAACCGCGCACGGGTCGGCACCTCGGCAACTTCCCGCAGGCGTTCACCCACCTGGCACTCATCAACGCCGTGGTGCACGTCATCCGCGCCGAGGACGAGGCAGACAGCACCGGAGGGTTCCAGCCCGCGAACGCGCCCATGTAGGCCTGCCGCCGCGTACTCGATCGCGCGACGTTCCGCGTTGCGCGCGAATCGCCCCGTTCGGCGAAACCCGTTCGGCACCAGTCGGTCCGAACTCACCCGCCCCATCAGTCACACTGCACGGGGGCCGTGGGTGACGGCCCGAAGATGTCAGAGGTCGCATGTATGTTCGACTCATGCGGGCGCAGATGTTGGACGAGGCGCTGGCGACCCTGCGCGCCGGCGTGGACGCGCTCACCGCCTGTGACCTCTCGGCGTTGGAGCCCAGCGAGCGACTGCGCGTGCTCGCCGAACTGGAGACCCACCGCTGCCGAATCCCCGCGGTGGAGCACCGCCTCGTCAACTCCCTGGACGCCGACACCCCGCCATCGCAGTTGGGTGCCAAGAGTCTCGCCGATGCGTTGCAGACCCGGCTGAACCTGCACCCCAGGGAAGCCAAGCGCCGCGTCGCCATCGCCGCCGACCTCGGGCCCCGGCAATCCCTGACCGGACAGGCGATGCCACCGAAACTGCCCGCCACCGCTCTTGCGGTGTCCCACGGGGTGATCAACGCCGACCACGTGGCCGCGATCCGCGACGCCGTCGCCAAGATCCCCACCCACGTCGACCCCGTGCAGCGGTCGGAGTTGGAGGTCGCCTGGGCGCGGGCCGCCACCACCAGGGCACCGCACCAGCTGGCCGCCGATCTCAAGCGCGCGCTGTATCTGCTCGATCAGGACGGGCCGGAACCCACCGCGGACGACGGTATTCGCCGTCGCGGCATGACCGTAAGCAAGCAGGGCCCCGACGGCACCATCGCCGTGAACGTCGTGATGACCGCCGCCGCCTGGGCCGCCCTGGAGGTGCTGTTGGCGAAGTTCGCTGCTCCCGGTATGTGCAACCCCGCCGACGAGAATCCCTGCGTGTCTGGCACACCGTCAGAGGCGCAGATCGATGGTGATGACCGCACGCTGGCTCAACGCCGTCACGACGCGTTGGCGTTCCTCCACCGCACGGCATTGGACAAGGGTGAACTGGGTCGGCTCAACGGGATTCCGACGGCGATCCTGATCCGCACCACCCTCGCCGACCTGGAGTCGCGCGCCGGCGTCGGCGTCACCGGGGGTGGCACCGTGCTCACGCGGCGCGAGATCCTGCAGCTGGCCGCCCAGTCCACCACGACCGGGTTCCTGACGCTGTTCGACGATGCGACCGGCAAGGTCCTCGACCTGTTCCAAACCCGCCGCACCGCCACCGTCGTGCAACGGCTGGCGTTGATCACCCGCGACGGCGGCTGCACCAAACCCGGCTGCACGGTTCCCGCCTACGGCTGCCAGGTCCACCACGCCGCCAAGGACTTCGCCGACGGCGGCAACACCAACGTCAACGACAACGGGCTGGCGTGCGGCGGCGACAACCGGCTGGTCGGCAAGAAGGGTGGCTGGACCACCCGGTTGAACGCCCGCCACGAGGTCGAATGGCATCCACCGCCACTGCTGGACCGCGGGCAAGCCCGAATCAACACCTACCACCACCCCGAACGACTCCACCCGCCACGCGGTGGCGGGGAAAGCGGCTGCGCGGCAATGGATTCACCACCCGACGGGATGAGGGGCACCAGCGAGGCAGCCGCCGACCCACCCGGCGACGCGAGCACCGGACCAACCATCGACGACCCCTGGGCGCCCGAACAGCACCCACCGCGGGCGGCACCGCCCTGAGTACCGTCGTCAACGGGCGCCGACGGGCCCCGGCCGACTACCGCTCCCCGTGGCACACCAAGATCCGCCGCCTGCGCCGGCACCACCCACGGGCACCGTGGTTCCGTTCGTGCCGGTCGGACCCGTCAGGCGGTCGCGGCGTTGGCCAACATGCGCTCGGCCAGCCGAACGGCCTCGTCGCCCTCGTCATAAGAACAGGTCCACGTCTCCACCACGAGGTTGGCCGCCTGCGCCAGCGCGTGCCCGCACTGCCACTCCTCGAAGCCCTGCTCGACCGTGCGCTGTGCGAGCACGCCCCCCACCGACTCCAGGTCACCGACCTCCCACACGTAGGTGACGTCGACGTCGTCGACCGACACCGAGTAACCCGCGCAGTCACGCCATGTCCGCTGCGACGACTCGTGGAAGGCCTTCGCCTGCGCCTCGGACCCGAACAGCACCGCCGTCTGCTCCACCCAGTGTTCGTCGAGCTGGTCGCCCGACACCTGGTCGCGCACCGCAGTCCAGCCGCTCCCGGCGTACACGGACTTCTCGGCACCCATCACGGTGCCCAGACACCCCGGGTCCGATACGACGTCGGCGTTGTCCGACATCTCGTCGAGCTGGCCGATGACGTCCAACTCCGGAGCACCGACCAACGCGGCCAGGTCCGGCAGATCCACCAGCACGTGGTCCAGTTGGGCGGCGCGCAGCGTCGACACCGCATGCGGCGCGGACCCCGAGGCCCGTACGGCGGTGCCGGACACGGTGTGACTGCACCCCGCCGAGACCAGGCAGGCTGCTGCCACGGTGACGGCGAGCCGCCCGGTCACTTCTTCGGCTTGTCCGAGGCCGCGTCGGTGGACAGTGCTGCGACGAAGGCTTCCTGCGGCACGTCCACCCGACCGATGGTCTTCATGCGCTTCTTGCCCTCCTTCTGCTTCTCCAGCAGCTTGCGCTTGCGGGTGATGTCACCGCCGTAGCACTTGGACAGCACGTCCTTGCGGATGGCCCGGATGTTCTCGCGCGCAATGATTCTCGACCCGATGGCCGCCTGCACCGGCACCTCGAACTGCTGGCGCGGGATGAGTTCCTTGAGCTTCGAGGTCATCTTGTTGCCGTAGGCCGACGCACCGTCCTTGTGCACGATGGCGCTGAACGCGTCGACGGCCTCACCCTGCAGCAGGATGTCCACCTTCACCAGGTCGGCCTGCTGCTCGCCGGCCTCCTCGTAGTCGAGGCTCGCATACCCGCGGGTGCGTGACTTCAGCGAGTCGAAGAAGTCGAAGATGATCTCGCCCAGCGGCATCGTGTAACGCAGCTCGACGCGCTCCGGCGACAGATAGTCCATGCCTCCCAGCTCGCCGCGGCGCGCCTGACACAGCTCCATGATCGTGCCGATGAACTCGCTGGGGGCGATCACCGTGGTCTTCACGACCGGTTCGTACACCTCGCGAACCTTGCCCTCGGGCCAATCCGACGGATTGGTGACCACCAGCTCCGTGCCGTCGTCCTTGACCACGCGGTACACCACGTTGGGCGCGGTCGAGATCAGGTCGAGATTGAACTCGCGCTCCAACCGCTCACGCGTGATCTCCATGTGCAGCAGCCCCAGGAAGCCGCAGCGGAACCCGAACCCCAGTGCCACCGAGGTCTCCGGCTCGTACGTCAGCGCCGCATCGTTGAGCTGCAGCTTGTCCAGCGCCTCCCGCAGCACCGGGTAGTCCGAACCGTCGACCGGATAAAGCCCCGAATACACCATCGGGCGGGGTTCGCGATAGCCGGTGAGCGCCTCGGTGGCCCCCTTGCGGGCCGTGGTGACCGTGTCACCGACCTTCGACTGGCGGACGTCCTTCACACCGGTGATGAGGTAACCCACCTCGCCGACACCCAGCCCGTCGGACGGCTTCGGCTCGGGCGAGACGATGCCGACCTCGAGCAGCTCGTGGGTGGCGCCGGTGGACATCATCGCGATGCGCTCCCGCGGCGTGATCTTGCCGTCGACGACGCGGACGTAGGTGACCACGCCACGGTAGATGTCGTAGACCGAGTCGAAGATCATGGCCCGCGCGGGGGCATCGGGGTCGCCCGTCGGCGCAGGGACCTGCCTGACCACCTCGTCCAGCAACTCGGCGACGCCCACGCCGGTCTTGCCGGACACGCGCAGCACGTCGGACGGCTCGCAGCCGATGATGTGGGCGATCTCCCCGGCGTAGCGGTCCGGATCGGCGGCCGGCAGGTCGATCTTGTTCAACACCGGGATGATCGTGAGATCCCGGTCGAGCGCCAGGTACAGGTTGGCCAACGTCTGCGCCTCGATGCCCTGGGCGGCGTCGACCAGCAGCACGGCGCCCTCACACGCCTCCAGCGCCCGCGACACCTCGTAGGTGAAGTCGACGTGCCCGGGGGTGTCGATGAGGTGCAGCACGAAGTCCTCACCGTTCACCTGCCACGGCAGCCGCACGTTCTGGGCCTTGATCGTGATGCCGCGTTCCCGCTCGATGTCCATGCGGTCGAGGTACTGCGCACGCATGGAGCGGTCGTCGACCACGCCGGTCAGCTGCAGCATGCGATCGGCCAACGTCGACTTGCCGTGATCGATGTGGGCGATGATGCAGAAGTTCCTGATCTGCGCCGGCGCAGTGAACGTCTTGTCGGCGAAGCTGCTGATGGGAATCTCCTGGTGGGACGAGGGCACGGCAAAGCTGAGGACCGCACCCGAGCCGTTCCAGCGTAGCCAGCGACGGGCCGACCGACACAATCACGCTCACCTATGCTCGTCACATGGCGTCGCAGTGGAAGACGTTCCAGCGGTTTGTCCGGGGCACTCTCGAGGGCACGGAGAAGCTGGTGTTCACCGAGGCACCGAAGCTGATCCGCCAACTGCCCGGCACGGAGGGCCTGCAGCGCGGCATCCAGCAGGGCGTACAACAGGGAATCAGGCTGGGCATCGAGGTGGGTTTGGCCGCGCTGGCCAATGCCACCGCGCCGCCCCCGCGGGCGATCACCGCGGGCCGGCCCATCACCGACACCAGCGTGCCGACGTCGGCGCGTGCCCGACGCATCGAGTACTCCCCCGACCTGGACGGTCAGGCCGATCCCGGCGAGATCGTCTGGACCTGGGTGGTCTACGAGGACGACCCCACCCGGGGCAAGGACCGGCCCGTGCTGGTCGTGGGGCGTGACGCGTCCACGCTGCTCGGTCTCATGCTGTCCAGCCAGGACCGGCACGGTTCCGACCGCGAGTGGGTGGGCATCGGCACCGGAACGTGGGACTACGAGGGCCGCGCGAGCTGGGTGCGGCTGGACCGCGTGCTGCACGTCCCCGAGGAGGGCATCCGCCGCGAGGGCGCCGTGCTGGATCGGGAGCGGTTCGAGCGGGTCGCGATGCGGCTGCGCGCCGAGTACTCCTGGTCCTGACGCCACCCCTGCCTCACCGTGGCTGCCGCCACCCCTGCCTCACCGTGGCTGCCGCCACATCTGCCTCACCGTGGCTGCCGCCACATCTGCCTCACCGTGGCTGCCGCCACATCGGCACCAACGACGGGCCCCCGTCCGGCAATCGGATCTCCCCCGTGACCTCGAACCCGAAACGCTGGTAGTAGGGCACGTTGTCGGGGTTGCTCGACTCCAGGTACGCCGGCGCGTACTCGGCGTCGCACCGATCCAGGCGCGACCGCATCAACGCGTTGCCGTAGCCCGCACCGCGGACGCTGGGATCGCTGCCGATGATCGCGAGGTACCAGTGTGGCTCCTCGGGGTGCACCGCGGCCATGCGTTCCTCGATGGCCATGCCCCGCGACGCCGCGCCGCCGAACGTGAACATCAATTCCGGTAGGGCGCGCAACTGTTCGAGGCGCGTCTGGCGCCACTGCCCCGGCGGGTCCCACAGCGACGCGGCGCGCACGTCGCCTCCGTCCAGCGCCACCTCCATGCCGCCACGGGACAGATGGTGGTAACGCGACAGCACCGAGAACACCTTGGGCAGCTTGCGCCGCCGCACCTGCGGGTCCGGCAGCATCCAGCACATCACCGGGTCGTCGAAGAAGGCCCGGGCCAGCGTGGCCGACAGGCGGCCGACGTCGGAGCGCTGAGCGGGTCGGACGTCGGCGGATGGGCTCGTCATCCCCCCACCATGACACGCCTGGTCAACCCTGGGTGATGTACTTCTCCAGGTGCTCCTGCTGCGTCTCGAGTTCCTCCATCCGGGTCTTGACGACGTCGCCGATGCTGACGATCCCGGCGAGCCTGCCGCCGTCGAGCACCGGCACGTGCCGCACCCGGTGAGTGGTCATCAACCCGCTGAGGCTGTCCACCGAGTCGGTGGGCGTGCACGTGATCACGTGCGTGGACATGATGTCCGCGACCGCGCAATCCAAGAGTGCGGCGCCGTGCCGGTGCAGGTGCTGCACGACGTCGCGCTCGGAGACGATGCCCACCGGCTCGCCGTCGTCCACCACCACCATGGCCCCCACGTTGCGGGTGACGAGTCCGGCGAGCAGCGTCCCGACCGTCGCGTCCGGCGCCACGGTGAGCACGCCGGCACCCTTGTTCCTCAACACGTCCGCAATCCGCACCGAACGCCTCCGTTCGTGACCTACGTCACATCAGGATAGGTGGTCGGTCCGCGGCGCGGAATCCCCGACGACACTCACGCCAACCGCCTCCACGGGCCCGGCGGCGACGGTATAACCGTGATCATGATCGAGATCACGCTGCTGGGCACCGGCAGCCCGGTGCCCGACCCGGATCGCGCCGGGCCCGCGACGCTGGTGCGTGCGGGCGGGCAGACGTTCCTCGTCGACTGCGGCCGGGGCGTTCAGCAGCGATTGGCCGCCGCGGGCAGCGCCGCCGGTGCACTGAGCGCGCTGCTGCTGACACACCTGCACAGCGACCACATCGCCGACCTGGGCGACCTGCTGATCACGCGCTGGATCACGACGTTCGACCCGGACCCGGCGCCGTTCGTCGTCATCGGACCGCCGGGAACCGCCGAGGTGGTCGACGCGACCCTCGCGGCGTTCGGGCACGACATCGGCTACCGCTTGGCCCACCACCCCGACCTGCCGGGCCCGCCGCGGGTCGACGTGCGCGAGGTCGTCGACGGTGTGGTGTGGGAGCGCGACGACGTGACGGTGCGGGTGGCACCCACCGATCACCGTCCGGTCGCGCCCACCATCGGCTTCCGCGTCGAGCACTCCGGCGCCTCGGTGGTACTGGCCGGCGACACGGTGCCGTGTGTGTCGCTCGACGAACTGGCCGCGGGCGCCGGGGCGTTGGTGCACACCGTGATCCGCAAGGACCTGATCTCGGCGTTGCCGCTGCAACGCATGCGGGACGTCTGCGACTACCACTCCTCGGTGGAGGAGGCCGGCGCGACCGCCACCCGCGCCGGCGTCGGCATCTTGGTGCTCACGCACTACGTACCGGGCATGGCGCGTGGCACCGAGGACGAGTGGCGCGCGTTGGCCGCGAGCACCTTCGGCCGCCAGATCGAGTTGGGCGACGATCTGCACCGCGTGGAGGTCCACCCCGGGGTGTGCGGGGCCGCCCCGGTCACGCCAGGCGCGTGATCTCCACGACGACGTCGAGGTCGGTGGAGCCCTCGCCGGAGTAGACGCCCTTCAGCGGGCTGACGTCGGCGTAGTCCCGGCCGACGCCGACGCTGACGTACTGCTCGTTGATGGCCTTGTCGTTGGTCGGGTCGTAGTTCCACCAGCCGCCCGTCCACGCCTGCACCCATGCGTGACTCTGCCCCTCGACGGCGTCGCCGATGGTCGCCTTGCGGTTGGGATGCAGGTATCCGGACACGTAGCGGGCGGGAATTCCCATGCTGCGCAACAGGACCAACGTCAGATGCGCGAAGTCCTGGCACACGCCCTTGCCCTCCCGCAGGGCGTCGAGACCGGACGAGTGCACACCGGTGGTCCCCGGCACGTAGGCGAGTTCGCCGCGTACCCAGTTCGCCGCGGCCACCACGGCCTCGCGCGGTTCGTACTCCTTGGCGAGCTTCTGCCCCACCCGTGCGATCCGCTTGCTGTCCGGCGTGTAGCGGGTGGCGGTCAACAACTCGTCGTAGTGGTCGATGACGGCCTCCGAACGCAGGTCCTCCCACGTGACGACCTCGTCGGGTTCCTCGTCGACGTCGGTTTCCACCACCGACGACGACGTCACCTCGAGTTCGGTGTGTGGGGCATGCAGGTCGAACGAGGTCACCGCCGTCCCCCAGTAGTCGACGTAACGGTAGGACCTGGTGGCGGGCACCGTCTCCACCCGGTTGAGGATGACGTTCTGCCGCGAATCGGAGCGAGGGGTCAGCCGCGCCTCGTTGAACGACGCCGTCACCGCGGACTTGTACGCATATCCCGTGGAGTGCACCACGCGCAGCCGCCACATCAGATCTCACCTTCCTCGATCACCAGTGACCCGGCACGCCCGGCGTCGGTCCACGCCACCCACGGTGCTGCGTGGAAGTACTCCAGCGCCAACGCTTCTCCCACGTCGGCGCACGTCTTCTGCAAGCCCGCCAACCGCGTCTCCAGCGACTCCAGCAGGGCACCCTGGCGCAGGAACTCCAACTCGCTGCGCGCCCGGCCCAACAACCGCTGCGCCTCGGCGGTGGCACCGACGCGGTTGTGGGCGCGGTGGTGCAGCTCGTCGAGACTGTGCTCGGCCAGGCGCAGCGAGTAGAACACCGAGCGTGGGAACAAGCGGTCCAACAGCATGAACTCCACCACACGCGCGGCGTCGAGCACGCCGCGATAGGTGCGCAGGTAGGTGTCGTGCGCGCCCGCGGCGCGCAGCACCGTGACCCACGCGGGCGACGACGCGCTGTCACCGCCGCGGGCCAGCAGCAGTCGCACGGTCATGTCGATGCGTTCGATCGCCCGGCCCAGCACCATGAAGCGGTAGCCGTCGTCGCGGGACAGCGTGGAGTCGGCCAGGCCGGCGAACATGGCGGCACGTCCCTCGACGTAACCGAGGAACTCCGCGGGCCCCAGCCGCTTGGCCGCGCGTTCCCGCTCGGGCAGCGCGTTGTAGGTGGTGTTGAGACACTCCCACATCTCCGTGGACGTCACTTCCCGTGCGCCACGGGCATTCTCGCGGGCCGCCGAGAGGGCGTCCACGATGGAGCAGCCACCTTCCCCGCCCCGACTGAACGCCACCAACTCGGTGAGCGACCACACGTCGAGCGCAGTGTCGGGCGGCGTGATGCCCAGCACCCGCAGCAGCCGGCGCGACGTCAAGTCGGGATCGACGCTCGAGTCCTCGAGCAGCTGGTGCACCGTGACGTCGAGGATGCGGGCCATGTCGTCGGCGCGTTCGACGTAGCGGCCGATCCAGTAGAGGGATTCAGCGTTGCGTGCCAACATCGTTCGTCCCCCTCACGCCTGCTGCTGCTGTTGCTGCTGCGTCTGGCTCGGGTTGGGCCCCTGCTGTTGCTGCTGGGTGGCCTGCCCGTCCAGCGCCCGTTCGCCGTTGGTGGTCTGCGGCAGTGAACGCACCACCTCGGCTGCCGCGAGTTCGCGATCGGCCGCCGACGTGCGCGTGGCCAGCACCCAGGTGTCCTTCGAACCACCGCCCTGACTGGAGTTCACCACCAGCGAGCCCTCGGGCAGCGCCACGCGGGTCAGACCGCCGGGCAGCACCCACACGTCGTCGCCGTCGTTGACCGCGAACGGACGCAGGTCGACGTGGCGCGGCGCCAACTCGTCGTCGATCTGCGTCGGCACCGTCGACAGCTGCACCACGGGCTGGGCGATCCAGCCGCGCGGCTCGCTGCGGATCTTCTTGGAGATCGCGGCGAGTTCCTTGGCCGACGCGTCGGGGCCGAACACGATGCCGTACCCACCGGAACCCTCGACCGGCTTGATCACCAGTTCGTCGACGCGGTCGAGCACTTCCTCGCGTTCGTCATCGAGCCAGCACCGGAAGGTGTCGACGTTGGCCACCAGCGGCTTCTCCCCCAGGTAGTACTCGATGATGGTGGGGACGTAGGTGTAGACGAGCTTGTCGTCGCCGACGCCGTTGCCGACGGCACTGGAGATCACCACGTTGCCCGCCCGCGCGGCGTTCAGCACGCCGGCCACGCCCAGCATCGAATCGGGCTTGAACTGCATGGGATCCAGGAACTCGTCGTCGATGCGGCGGTAGATGACGTCGACCTGCCGTTCGCCCTCGGTCGTGCGCATGTAGACGGTGTTGTCGCGGCAGAAGAGGTCGCGCCCCTCCACCAGTTCGACGCCCATCTGCCGCGCCAGCAGGGAGTGCTCGAAGTAGGCGGAGTTGTAGACGCCCGGCGTGAGCACCACGACGGTGGGGTCGGCCTCGTTGGGGGCGGCCGCATTCCGCAACGCCCGCAGGAGGTGCGACGAGTAGTCGCCGACCGCGCGCACCCGGTGCGTGGCGAACAGGTTGGGAAACACCCGCGCCATCGTGCGGCGGTTCTCCATCACATAGGAGACACCGGAGGGCGAACGCAGGTTGTCCTCCAGCACACGGAAGGTGCCCTGCGCGTCGCGCACCAGGTCGATGCCCGCGACGTGGATGCGCACCCCGTTGGGCGGCACGATGCCCGCGGCCTCGCGGTGGAAGTGTTCGCACGACGTGATGAGTCGCCGGGGGATGACGCCGTCGCGCAGGATCTCCTGCTCGCCGTAGACGTCGTCGAGGTACATCTCGAGGGCCTTGACCCGCTGCTTGATGCCGCGCTCGAGCCGTGACCACTCCGCCGCCGAGATGACCCGGGGAACCAGGTCGAGCGGGAACGGCCGCTCCTGGCCGGACAGGGAGAACGTGATGCCCTGGTCGACGAACGCCCGGCCGAGCGCCTCGGAACGAGCCGCCAACTCGGAGGCATCCGACGGCGCGAGTTCGTCGAAGATTCCCTTGTAGGGCGCGCGGACGTTGCCCTCGGCGTCGAACATCTCGTCGAACGCCTCGGAGTACCTGCCGACGTCGTCGTAGCCGCCGAAGATGCCTTGGTGACGCTGTTTCGACCGCGGCTTGCCGCGCGCCGCCCGTCCGGTATCCGCAGGTAGGGTTCGAGGGCTCACAGGGGACATGCTGCCCCAACTGTCTCGTTTCGGCAGGCCAGCGACACTCACTTTGGGCATTTACCCGCGGCGCTGGTAGTCTGAACCCTCGCTGCCCCTCGCCGACGCGCAGGGCGCCACTTACGTTTCACCACCAGAGCAGACCGACACCCAAGCTGAGATTCAGAAGGAACTAACGCGTGGCCAACATCAAGTCGCAGGAAAAGCGCATCCGTACCAACGAGCGTGCCCGTCTGCGCAACCAGTCGGTGAAGTCGGCGCTTCGCACGGCTGTCCGCGGGTTCCGCGAGGCCGTCGAGGCGGGCGAGAAGGACAAGGCCACCGAGCTGCTGGCCACGACCAGCCGCAAGCTCGACAAGGCCGCCAGCAAGGGCGTCATCCACAAGAACCAGGCCGCCAACAAGAAGTCGGCCCTCGCGCTCGCGCTGAACAAGCTCTGAGCTAGCCAGACCTTTCGGAACGCCGGACGACCTTCGGGTCGCCCGGCGTTTCGGTGTTCTCGGGTGTCGGTGTTCTCGGGGCGGCGCCTAGCGCGCTCCCGCCAGCTGTGCCACCCGGCGCACCGCGGCCTCCAACGCGTAGTCGGCATCTGCGGCCGCCCCCTTGACGTCGGCGTTGAGCGTTGCGACCACCCGCATGGCCTCGGCCACCGAATCGCGCGACCATCGACGCGCCTGGCGCTGCACCTTCTGCACCCGCCACGGTGGCATGCCGACCTCGCCGGCCAGTTGATTGTGGCTGCCGCTCAGCGGGCCGATGCGCGCGATGGCATGCACGGCCTCGGCCAACGCGTCGGCCAACACGACGTGCGGCTCGCCGGCCATCATCGCCCACCGCAGCGACTCGGAGGCGCCCTCGAGGTCACCGGTGACGGCCAACTCGGCGATCTCGTAACCCTTCACCTCGGCCTTGCCCGAGTGGTAGCGCCGCACCGCGGCGACGCTGATGTCGCCCCCGGTGTCGGCCACCAACTGCGAGCACGCCGCGGCCAATTCCCGCAGATCGGAGCCGACGCCGTCGAGCAGCGCCGTCAGCGCGTCGTCACCGATCTTGACCTTGAGCGTGCGGAACTCGCGGCGCACGAAGTCCGCGCGTTCGGCCGGTTTGGTGACCTTGGCGCACGGATGGACCTCGGCGCCGAGCTTCTTGAGCTGATCGGCCAGCGCCTTGGCGCGCCCACCCCCGGAGTGCACGACGACGAGCGTGGTACCCGGTGGCAGGTCGGCGGCGGCGGTGCCGATGAGGGTGACGGCCTCCTTGCCCGCCTCGGCGGCCGACTCCAGCACCAGTACCCGTTCGTCGGCGAACAGCGAAGGGCTGAGCAACTCGGCCAGCTCGTTGGTGCTGACCTCACCCGCTCGCATCCGATCCACCGGCACGTCGTCGGAGCCGGCGGCCGTGCGCGTCGCCTGCAGCACCGCGGTCACGGCGCGCTCGACGAGCAGGTCTTCGTCGCCCAGCACGAGGTGGAGTTGGCTCACCCGACGATGGTGTCACGCGGTGCCGACGTGTGCGGACGCCGCCCACGCGGCCGCCCCGACCGCCGTCCACACCACCAGCACACGACCCCACCGCCAGCGCCACGCCGCGACGGCGGCCAGGCTCGTCGCGGCCACGCAGACCGCACCGGCCAACCCCGACGGCACCGGGAGCACCGCGCCGGGGATCGCCGCCGCACGACCCGCCACCCACAGCAGCCACCACAGTTCGGGTCCGGTGAACCGGACGAGCAGCGCCGCTCCGCCCGGCCATGCCGTGGCGACGGCCGCGGCCGCGGTGCCGAGCACCGTGATGGGAGCGACCACCACGGTGGCGGCCAGGTTCGCCGCGATCGCCACGAAGCTCACGGTGCCCGAGATGCCGGCGACCAGCGGCGCGGTGACCAGCTGGGCGGCCGTGGACACGCTGACGGCGGCCGCCAGCGGCTTCGGCCATCCCCGGTCCCGTAACCGCGACGTCCACACCGGGGCGATGACCACCAGCGCCGCCGTGGCCACCACCGACAGGGCGAACCCGACGTCGACGGCGAGGTGCGGCCATCCGGTCAGCACGGTCACGACGGTGGCCGCGAGCGCGGGAATCGCCTGACGGCGGCGGTGCGCCAGGACGGCGAGCAGCGTCACCGCACCCATCACCGCCGCCCGCAGCACGCTGGCGGTGGGTTGCACGACGATCACGAACGCGACGAGCACGACCGCGGCCAAGGCGACGGCGCACCGCGGTCCGACGAGCACCGCCGACAGCAGCACGGTCCCGCAGACGATCGTGACGTTCGCACCCGACACCGCCGTCAGATGCGTCAGGCCGGCGCGCCGGAACTCATCGAGCGTCGTCCGGTCGACGGCGGAGGTATCGCCGAGGACCAGCGCCGGCAGCATCGCGGCCTGGTCGGCGGGCAGTGCGGCCCGCGCGGTCTCGGCGAACGTCCGGCGCACCGCGGCCGCGGCGCGATGCACCAGGCCGGCCTCGCCGAGCCGCGCGCGACCCGTGGCCGAGAGCACCGCCACGGTCAGATCGCGTCGCAGGGGCGCACCGACACGGGCCCGGAAGTCCGCGGGTCGGCCCACGGTGAGGTCGCCGACGCCGCCGACGGACGCGAACACGATCACCCGCCCGCCGACGGGGACCCCGTCGAGCGAGCGCAGCTCGCCGGCGAACATCACCCGACCGCCGGCGATCGACCGCGGGGTCTCGGTGGCGGTGACCGACACCGCCACGGTGTCCCCGAGGCGTGCATTGATCCGGTGGTGCTCGACGGCGTCCGCACGCAGGCATACCGCCACCGCGAACGTCGCTCCCGCGGCGGCCACCATCGCCGCGGCCGGCCAGGGCGACGCGCCGGTCCCGCCCAGCACGCGGGCGCTCACCGCCGTCGCGAACGTCGCGGCGACGACCACCGCGGCGGCGGGCAGCGGGCCACCCAGGATCCCCGCCACCGTCACGGCCCAGACTGCCAGCGCCGCCGGGACCAGCCGCAGGTCGGCAACCGCGGGGACGGGCTGGTCGGTGCCACCACCGCCGATCACACGACGACCAGCCCGCGCAGCTTCTCCAGGCGGGCCGGACCGATGCCGTCGACGTCGCCGAGTTGTTCGACGTCGGTGAACCGTCCGTTGGCCTCGCGCCAGGCGACGATGGCCGCGGCCGTGACGGGTCCGACGCCCGGCAGCTCGTCGAGCCGTTCGACGGTGGCGGTGTTGAGGTTCACCGGGCCGTCTCCCCCGCTGCCCACGTCACCGCCGGCCGCACCCCCGCCACCGGTCGCAGGTGCACCCGCACCGGCCGCGGCGGGGGCAGCCACCGAACTGCCCATCGCGGGTGGCGCTCCCGGGGGCGAGGCGATCCCGACGACGATCTGCTCGCCGTCGGTCACCCGACGTGCGACGTTGAGCCCCAACAGGTCCGCGCCATCCAGCACGCCACCGGCAGCGCTCAGGGCGTCGTCGACGCGGGATCCGGGCGGCAGCGTCACCAGCCCGGGGTGCTGCACCAACCCGGCGACGCTGACCACGACGGCCTGGTCGGCGGCGGCTGCCGTGCCCGACGCCGCGGGAACTCCCGGAGCGGCGGGCGCGGCCGAGGCCATCTGCACCTGGGGCAGGTTGACCGCGGTGACCGGCGGCGGATCGTCGCGGGCCAGCGTGACGACCGTGATGGCGACGGCGATCGCACCGACGACCGCCAACGCCAGCGCTCCCGCCCGTCCCGGATCGGCACGGACCGCAGCGAGCCACGGGGCTCGACCCGTGGGCAGGGCATCGGGCAGCCACTTGGCCAACGACGTCTCGGACTCCTCCGCGTCGTCCGAGGCGTCGGGATCGACGGGACCCCCAGGCTCGGCGGCGAGTCTGCCTCGCGCGGTGGCGCGTTCGATTCGCATGCCGCGAACCTAGGCGCGCGCGGCGACGGGCCTTGGCCTGCGTGCCGGACATCCGAGCCGGGCTGTGGACGAAGTGGCGTCTGGGGATGAACGCCGAACGCACCCGGTGGTGAACACGATCCGCATAGTGTCCGGTGCACGCCGACACGACGAGGAGCCGCACATGAACACACCGACTCAGCAGCCCTTGCGGGTGATCCAGTGGACCACCGGCAACATCGGGACGCGGTCGCTGCACGCCATCATCGGACGCGACGACATGGAGTTGGTCGGGGTGTACGCCCACGGTGCGGACAAGGTGGGCGTGGACGCCGCCGAGCTTGCCGGGTGGCCCGAACCCACCGGCATCACGGCCACGGCCGACGTCGACGCCCTGTTGGCGCTGCGCCCCGACGCCTGCTGCTACAACCCCCTCTGGGCCGACGTCGACCATCTGGTGGCGTTGCTCGAGGCCGGCGTCAACGTGTGCTCGAGCGCCGGGTGGATCACGGGCGGCAAGCACCGTCCCGAGGATCTGGAACGCATCCGGAATGCTTGTACGGCAGGTGATTCCACCATCTTCGGTAGTGGCGCGCACCCCGGCATGACCAATCTGGTGGGGATGGTGCTGTCCGGCTCGTGCGAGCGCGTCGACGAGATCCGCATCACCGAGTCGGTCGACTGCTCCACCTACGAATCGGCGGGCACGCAGGCCGCGATGGGGTTCGGCCGTGACCCCGACACCCCCGGACTGGCCGAATCGGTGCGGCGCGAGAGCGAGGTGTTCGCGGAGTCGGCGGCGATGATGGCCGACGCCATCGGCGCCCCGCTCGACCGGATGACGTTCGACGTCGAGTTCACCGCCGCCACCGGGGACACCGATCTGGGGTTCATGCAGATCCCCGCGGGCTCCGTGGGCGGCGTGTACGGATACCACCGCGGCTGGGTCGGGGATCGCAACGTGGTGAGCGTGGGTTTCAACTGGATCATGGGCAGCCACGTCACGCCGCCCAAGCCCCTCGAGCACGGGCACGTCATCCAGGTGTTCGGCATGCCGAACATGCGCACGGTGGTGCACTGTCTGCCGCCACGGGATTGGCGGGAACCGGGGTTCATGGGCCTCGGCATGATCTACACCGCGATGCCGGTGACCAACGCGGTGCCCGCCGTGGTGGCCGCTGCCCCCGGCATCGTGACCCTGGCCGACCTGCCCCCGGTGACCGGACGCTTCGCGGCGCGGTCCGTCTAGCTGCTAGCGCGTCTCGACCATCACGACGACGCCGACGGCGCCCTCGCCGACGTGCACGGCGAGTACCGGGCCCATGTCGGTGACGGTCAGCGACTCGAGCTGCGGCAGCCGCGCGGTCAGCGTGGCACCGAGGACGTCGGCGTCGTCGTGATTGTCGACGTGGTGCACCACGATCGATGCCCGTCGGTCTCCCACGACCTCCACGACGGCGTCGACGAGGGCCGCGTGCGCCTTGGACACGGTGCGGATGCGCTGCGAGGGAACCAATCTGCCGTCCACGTCCAGGCGCAGCAGCGGTTTGAGGGACAGCGCCGTCCCCAGGAACGACGCCGCGGTGCCGATGCGGCCGCTGCGGCGCAGATTGTCCAGTCGGTGCACCACGATGAAGGCGTGTGCGCGCGACACCGCTTCCCTGGCAACCGCTTCGACGGTGTCGAGGTCCGCACCCGACGCGGCGGCGCGTGCTGCCGCCAGCGCCACGAACCCGACGCCCGCCGCCGCCGAGCGCGAGTTCACCACGCGCACGGAGCGGCCGACCTCGCCGGCCGCCGTCCTCGCGGCGGAGACGGTGCTCGACAGCGCCGCCGACAGGTGCACGGCGACCACGCCGTCGCCGCCGCTGTCGGAGGACGCCTGCCGGTAGGCCGCGACGAGGTCCGCCGGGGCCGCACCCGCGGTGGTGACACCCGCGCGGACGTGCACGTCGGGCGGGATGACGTCGACGCCGTCGCGGAGGTCCGCGCCGTCGACCATCACGTGCAGCGGTACCTGACGAATTCCCCAGCGCTGCAGCTGATCTGGCGTCAAACGACCGGACGAGTCGGTGACCACGACGACGGCCACGGTTCAGCGACCGCTCGGGACGGTCACGCCCGCCGCGGCGAGCGCCGCCAGCATCAGATCGGCGACGTTGCGGTGTGCCTCGAAGTTCCAGTGGATGCCGTCGGGGTTGCCGCGACCGCTCGTCACCTCGTCGGCCACGGCGGCCTTGAGGTCGACGATGGGGACGTCGCGCTGGGCACCCCACGCGCGGATCGCCGTTTCGGTCGCGTCTCGCCAGCGGTGGGAGCGACCGTAGGTGTCGGCGACGTGTACCGACGGCACGCACGCCACGAAGGGGATGCCTGGCCGGTTGAAGTCGATGGCGGCACGGGTCTGCTCGAGGTAGTCGACCGACAGGTGCGCCGGCAGGGCGGGTCGGGCGACGGGCGACAGCCGTGGCTGCACCCATCCGTAGCCGTCGCGCACCCAGCGGCGCAGCAGTGGCGGACGCACGTAGCGGATCAGTTCGCGCAGCGCGGTGGGTAGTGGTGAGGGCAGCGAGTCCATGCCGCTCGTCGCGACGACCACCGCGCCGGCGCGCGGCAGCGCCGCCCAGGCTCGGGGATCCTGGATGGCCGCCCACCACACGTCGCGACAGGTCCAGCCGATCCGGCCCACCACCTCGACGTCCCAATCCAGCTGCCGGACCACCAGATTGGGCCAGATGCGGGGATCGTCGGCGGGCAGGCCGCCGGTGGGGCCGTAGTAGGACAGCGAGTCGCAGAACACCAGCAGCGTGCGCCGCTCGGCGGTGAGGTCCCCGACGGGGTGCTGGTCGCCGCCCTCAGAGGACATCGTTGGCGACCTGCGCCGAGGCGTTCCACACGTCGAGCCGCCAGCGGATGTCGGCGAAGGCGGCGTCGGGCTCGGAATGTCCGGACAGCTGCACCCAGCTGGCGTTGCCCATGCCGCCGAGCACCGGCCAACTGTCGACGGGCAGCCCGAGCACGGCGGCGGTGAGCGCGGCGATCAACCCGCCGTGAGCCACCAGCACCACGGGCCGGTCCGGGCTGTCCACACCCCAGTCCGATTGTCCCGCAACGATTTCCTGGACCAGGGGCAGACTGCGCTCGGCCACGTCGACCCGGCTCTCGCCACCATGGGGAGCCCATCGTGCGTCGTCGCGCCAGGCCACCCGGGCGCCGGGGGCGACGTCGTCCACCTCGAGGTGCGTCAACCCCTGCCAGTCACCCAGGTGGGTTTCGCGCAACCGCGTGTCCGCGGTCACCGGCAGCCCGGCGCGCTGCCCGAGGGCCGTCGCCGTGTCGAACGCCCGACGCAGGTCGGAGGACACGATGAGCAGCGGTTGCCGCTTGGCCAGCACCTCGGCGGCCGCGACGGCCTGTTCGCGGCCCAGGTCGGTCAGGTCGGTGTCCAGCTGACCCTGCATCCGGCTGCCCGCGTTCCAGTCGGTCTGCCCGTGCCGCAGCAGCACCAGCCGGCGCACCCTCATTCGGGCCGACCCGCCTCGTCGTCCTGATCCTCGGCCGGGACGTCGAGGTCGACCGGTACGTGCGGGCAGTCCTTCCAGAGCCGGTCGAGGGCATAGAAGTTGCGCTCCTCGGTGTGCTGGACGTGCACGACGATGTCGACGTAGTCCAACAGCACCCAACGGCCCTCTCGGGTGCCCTCGCGGCGGGCGGGCTTGTGCCCCGCGAGGCGCATCTTCTCCTCCACCTCGTCGACGATCGCGTTCACCTGGCGGTCGTTGGACGCCGAGGCGATCACGAAGCAGTCGGTGATGACGAGTTGCCCGGAGACGTCGATGACGACGATGTCCTCGGCGAGCTTGGCTGCGGCCGCCCGGGCGGCCACCGTCGCCATCTCGATGGCCTCGGCGGAGGCGGTCATGGCTATCCCTTTCCTGCGCGGTACAGCCCGCGCTTGGACACGTATTGCACGACGCCGTCGGGCACCAGGTACCAGATCGGCCGGTCGGCCTTGGCGCGCGCACGGCACTCGCTCGACGATATGGCCAAGGCGGGTACCTCCACCAATTGGAGGGCGTCGGGGGGCAACTCCTTCATGGCGGCGACGATGTGTTCGCCGTCCAGCTCGTAACCCGGCCTGCTGACGCCGACGAACCGGGCCATCGAGAACATGTCCTCCCAGTTCTGCCAGCTCAAGATCGAGGCCAGGGCGTCGGCGCCGGTGATGAAGTACAGCTCGGTGTCGGGGTTCATCGACGCCAGGTCGCGCAGCGTGTCCTTGGTGTAGGTGGGGCCGCCGCGGTCGATGTCGACGCGGCTCACCGAGAACCGCGGATTGGCGGCCGTCGCGATCACCGTCATCAGGTACCGGTCCTCGGCGGGCGTGACGCTGCGATCGCGCTTCTGCCACGGCTGCCCGGTGGGTACGAAGATCACCTCGTCGAGTCGGAACAGGTCCGCCACCTCGCTGGCGGCGACGAGGTGCCCGTGGTGGATGGGGTCGAACGTGCCGCCCATCACGCCGAGCCTGCGTCGAGTCACGGATAGGCAGCTTACGGCAGCATCCGACGCGCCCTCGGGGCCCGCGACCGGGTACTACACCGGAAGCAGTCCGTCGATCACCGCGGCGAGTTGCTTGGCCGACCGGCACTCGTGCATGGCGATGACGTCGGCGTAGCGCGGCACGGCGGAATCGCCACTGCCCCACAGGTGCTTGGGTTCCGGGTTGAGCCAGTGCGCGTGCCGGGCCGCGTCGACCATGCGGGACAGCAGCTCGACCTGCGGATTGCGGTAGTTGTTCCTGCCGTCGCCCAGCACCAGCAGCGACGACCGCGGCGACAGCGCTCCCGGCCAGCCGTCGAGGAACGAGGAGAACGCGTGGCCGTAGTCGGAGTGGCCGTCGCGGGTGTACACCGCGGCCTCGCGGGTGATGCGCTGCACCGCCACCGCGAGATCGGATTCCGGCCCGAACAGCTCGGTGACCTCGTCGGTGGTGTCGATGAACGCGAACACGCGCACGCGCGAGAACTGGTTGCGCAGGGCGCTGACGAGCATCAGCGTGAAGTGGCTGAAGCCCGCCACCGACCCGGAGACGTCGCACAGCACCACCAGTTCCGGACGCGCGGGATGCGGCTTCTTCAGGACCACGTCGATCGGCACCCCGCCGGTGGACATCGACCTGCGCAGCGTCTTGCGCAGGTCGATCTCACCGGCGCGCGCCCGGCGCCGCCGCGCCGCGAGCCGCGTCGCCAGCGTGCGGGCCAGCGGCGCGACGACGCGCCGCATCTGCCGTAGCTGCTCGCCCGAGGCCCGCAAGAACTCGACGTTCTCCGCCAGCTGCGGGATGCCGTAGGTCTGCACGTGCTGCCTGCCGAGCTGCTCGGCCGTGCGGCGCTTGGTCTCGGCCTCGACCATCCGGCGCAGCTGGGCGACCCGGCGAGCTGCCATGGCCTTGGCGATCTCCTCCTGCGTGGGCGTCGGCTCGTCGCCGTACCCTGCCAGCAGCCCCGCCAGCAGCCGCCCCTCCAGCTGATCGAGGGCCATGGCCTTGAGCGCCTGATACGACGAGTACGACGGACCGCGGCTGGAGCTGTACCTGCCGAAGGACTCGACGATCTGGGCGATCATCGCCGCCAACCGGTCGTCGGTCTCCCCCAGCTCGGGATGCTGGGTCAGCAGATCGGCCAGCGCGCCCCGCATGCCCTCGGCATCCACTGGCGGCGAATTCTCGGCGTTCTCGGGCTCGGTGTCGGCGACCGCGGCCCGGGCGCCGAGCGCGGCGGGCCACCACAGGTCGAACATCGCGTCGTAGGTGCCGCGATGGTCGGCCCGCCGCAGCACCGCACATGCCAGACCCTCGCGCAGCACGTCGCGGTCACCGAGGCCCAAGGTCGCCAGCACCCGGCCGGCGTCGACGGTCTCGGAGGGGCCGACGGCGATGCCCACGCCGCGCAGCGCCTCGACGAACTCCACCAGGTGTCCCGGAATGCCGTGGGGGGCAAGCGGTTGCGGGGGACGCGTGCGACGCGGGACCATGCCGGGCCTCAGTTCAGCCGGAGTTCGCTCGAGGCACGTTGCTGGTCGGACTGATGTTTGAGCACCACTCCGAGCGTGGCGGCGATCATCGCGTCGTCGATGGTGTCCATGCCGAGGGCCAGGACGGTGCGGCCCCAGTCGATGGTCTCGGCCACCGACGGCAGCTTCTTGAGCTGCATGCCGCGCAGCACGCCGATGATGCGCACCAGTTCGTCGGCCACGCGCTCGGGCAGTTCGGGCACCCGGGAGAGCAGGATCTTGCGCTCGAGGTCGGGATCGGGAAAGTCGATGTGCAGGAACAGGCATCGCCGCTTGAGCGCCTCGGACAACTCGCGGGTGGCGTTCGAGGTCAGCACGACGAACGGCGGCCGTTCAGCGACGATCGTGCCGAGTTCTGGCACCGTGACGGCGAAGTCCGACAGCACCTCCAGCAGCAGACCCTCGATCTCGATGTCGGCCTTGTCGGTTTCGTCGATGAGCAGCACCGTCGGATCGGTGCGCTTGATGGCCGTCAGCAGCGGCCGCGTCAGCAGGAACTCCTCGCTGAACACGTCCATCTTCGTCTGATCCCAGTCCCCTTGCCCCGAAGCCGTATTGGTCTGGATGCGCAGGATCTGCTTGGCGTGGTTCCACTCGTAGAGCGCGCGCGCCTCGTCGACGCCCTCGTAGCACTGCAACCGCACCAGGCCGGAGCCCGTCGCCTGCGCGACGGCGCGGGCCAACTCCGTCTTGCCGACGCCGGCGGGTCCCTCGACCAGCAGCGGCTTGCCCAGCCGGTCGGCGAGGAAGACCGCGGTGGCGGTGGCCGTGTCGGCCAGATAGCCGGTCTCGGCGAGCTTGCGCCCGACGTCGTCGATGTCGGCGAACAACGGGGCGGGTCGGGCGGGAAGGGTCACGTCAACTCCTACGCGGGGCGAGTCTGGCCGTCGCCCCAGACGATCCACTTGGTCGAGGTCAGTTCGGGCAGGCCCATGGGCCCGCGGGCGTGCAGCTTCTGGGTCGAGATGCCGATCTCCGCGCCGAAGCCGAACTGCTCGCCGTCGGTGAACGACGTGGCGGCGTTGACCATCACCGCCGCGGAGTCCACCTCGCCGGTGAAGCGTTCGGCGGCCGCGAGGTCGGTGGTGACGATGGCCTCGGTGTGCCCGGTGCCGTATTCGTTCACGTGGGCGATGGCGCCGTCGACGCCGTCCACGACGGCGACGGCGATGTCCATCGACAGGAATTCGGCCCGCAACTCGTCGTCGCTCGGGTCGGCGTGCACGGTGACGCCCGCGCCCTCGAGCGCGCCCAGGAGCCGCGGCAATGCGACGTCGGCGATCGCGGCATCGACGAGCAGCGTCTCCGCGGCGTTGCAGACGCTGGGCCGCCGGGTCTTGGAGTTCAGCAGGATGCGCTCGGCGACGTCCAGATCGGCCGCCGCGTGCACGTAGACGTGGCAGTTCCCGACACCGGTCTCGATGGTGGGTACCAGCGCGTCCCGCACGACGGCGTCGATGAGGCCGGCGCCACCGCGCGGGATCACCACGTCCACCAGGCCACGGGCCTGGATGAGATGCGTGACGCTGGCACGGTCCTCGCTGGGCAGCAGCTGTACCGCGTCGGCGGGAAGGCCCTCGGCGACCAGCGCCGCGCGCAGGGCCGTGACGAGCGCCTCGTTGGAGCGCCGCGCCGACGAACTCCCCCGCAGCAGCGCGGCATTGCCCGACTTGAGCGTGAGCCCGAACGCGTCGACGGTGACGTTCGGCCTGCCCTCGTACACCATGCCCACCACGCCCAGCGGGACGCGCTGCTGGCGGATGCGCAGACCGTTGGGCAGCGTCCGTCCGCGCAGCACCTCGCCCACCGGGTCCGGCAGACCGGCCACCTGGCGCAGGCCTGCGGCGATGCCGTCGATGCGCTGCGGGTTCAGTGCCAGGCGGTCCAGCATGGCGGTCGGCGTCCCCGCCGCGCGGGCAGCGTCCAGGTCGGCCGCGTTGGCGGCGAGGACGTCGTGCACGGCGGCCAGCACGGCGTCGGCCGCCGCATGGAGCGCGCGGTCCTTGACGGCCGTGTCGAGCGTGCTCAGCGAGCGCGCCGCGACCCGGGCGCGCCGCGCCGCGTCGTGCACCTGCTGACGCAGGTCGGTGGGAGTCTGCACCGTCATCTGGCCAGGGTATCGAGGGAGTCCGGATCTGGCCGCTTCGGGGTTACGGTGGGCCGATGATGGCATCCGGGGCCCGCGTGTGCGTCGTGGGCAGCGTCAACCTCGATCAGTCGATGCGGGTGGCGGCACTGCCCCGACCGGGTGAGACCGTGCTCGCGTCGGACGTCGCCAGGGCCCCCGGCGGCAAGGGCGGCAACCAGGCCGTCGCCGCGGCGCGTGCCGGCGCCGTCGTCGACGTGGTGGCCGCCGTCGGTGACGACGACGCCGCCGCCGTCCTGCGTGCGCATCTGTCGGACAACGGTGTCGGGGTCGACGCGCTGGTGACGATCGCAGGCCCGAGCGGTACCGCGGTCATCGTCGTGGACGACGGCGCCGAGAACACGATCGTGGTCGCGCCCGGGGCGAACGCACACCTGCATCTGGCGTCGAGGGCCGTGCGGGACGTGATCGCGGCGGCCGACGTCGTGCTGCTGCAGCTGGAGATCCCGCTCGACACCGTGCTGGCCGCGGCGCGGCTGGGGCGCGAACACGGCGCCCTGGTGATCGTGAACGCCTCCCCGGTGGCCGCCGCCGCGGACCTCGAGCGCCTGGCCGCAGTCGCCGACGTCGTCGTGGTCAACCGTGAGGAGGCCGAGCACTGGCGTTGGAACACAGCGCATCTGGTGATCACGCGCGGTGCCGACGGCGTCGAGTACCGGGCCGCAGGTGATCGGCAGATGGTGTCGGCACCCGCCGTCGAGGCCGTCGACACCACCGGCGCCGGTGACGTGTTCGCCGGCGTGCTGGCCGCCGAATGGCACCGCGGGGCCGCCGTCGCGTTGCGGCGCGCCTGCGCGGCGGGTGCGTTGGCCACGTTGGTGCCCGGAGCCGGCGACTGCGCCCCGACCGCCGAGGCCGTCGACGACGTGCTCGGCGGCGCCGGGTAGCACCCGGTCACGGCACCGGTCGTTGCACGTCGTGCGCGATCGCCAGCCCCGTCCCCGCTTCGAACTCCGCCGCGGTCTGACTGAGCATCACCCGGCTTCTGCTGGGCGACAGCGCAATCGACAGGAAGTGGTGGGGTGCACCGCCCGCATTGATCACCGAGTTCACCCGGATGACCGCCGATCCGATCGCCATTGCGAGCAACGCGGCCACCCGCGGTCCGGCGACCTCGGCGGTCAACTCGTGGTCGATGCCCTCGACCACGACACCGGCACCGTGGAGCAACTCGTAGAGCGGAGCACCGGCCAGCGCGGGCGCACTCAGCGCGCGCTCCAACGATGCCGGCAACCACGCCTCGCTGATCATGAACGCTTCTCCGGTGCCACGCGAGCGCCGCACTCGCAGCACGTAGAGCGCCCGCTCCAGGCCGCCCAGGCGCGCGGCGATCACCGCGGGAACCGGTCGCACGTCGACCTCGAGCACGTCGACCGACGTCTCGAACTGAATCTGCCGCAGGCCGTCCAGGTAGGACCCGCGGGGATCGTGATGCCGCTCGGCCGGTTTGGTGACGAACGATCCCACCCCGTGCCGCCGCTCCACCAGCCCGGCCTCGGCGAGGTCGGCGAGCGCTCGACGGACGGTGATGCGCGAGACCCCGAACTGCTCGCACAGCGCCTGCTCGGTGGGCAGTGCCGCGCCGACGGCTAGGGCACCGCGGGCGATCTCGTCGTGCAGCACGAGGTAGAGCTGACGATGAAGCGGTACCCCGGCCCCCGTGTTGACCAGCGTTGCGCCGTCATTGGCTTCTGGCATTTGGTCGATACTCGCACGATCTGCGCGGACGCGGAGCCGATCATGACCAACCCGTCGACCGGCGTCACGACGACGGCACGTCGCGCTCGATCTCGTCGAGCCACGTGCGGGCCGACACGTCCGAGGGAGCGCGCCAGTCGCCACGCGGTGACAGCGCGCCACCGGCAGACACCTTCGGCCCGTTGGGCAGCGCGGACCGTTTGAACTGGCTGAACGAGTAGAACCGCTGCACGAACACCGTCAACCAGTGACGGATCTCGCCGAGCGAGTACGTGGGGCGCTCGTCCACCGGGACCCCGGGTGGCCACTGCCCCTGCTCGCAGTCCCGCCACGCGTGCCACGCCAGGAACGCGACCTTGGCGGGCCGGAACCCGTAGCGCAGCACCTGGAACAACGAGAAGTCCTGCAGCGCATACGGACCCACCTTGGCCTCGCTGCTCTGGATCTCCTCGTCCTCCCCGGTGGGCACCAACTCCGGCGTGATCTCGGTGTCGAGCACGGACTGCAGGATCTCGTTGGTCTCGGCGTCGAACTGCTCCGACGAGATGACCCATCGGATCAGGTGCTGGATGAGCGTCTTGGGAACGCCGCCGTTGACGTTGTAATGCGACATCTGGTCGCCGACGCCGTAGGTCGACCAGCCGAGGGCCAGTTCGGACAGGTCACCGGTGCCCAGGACGATCCCGCCCTGCTGATTGGCGAGGCGGAAGAGGTAGTCGGTGCGAAGGCCTGCCTGGACGTTCTCGAACGTGACGTCGTAGACCTCCTCGCCGCGCGAGAACGGATGTCCCATCTCGCTGAGCATCAGCGACGCCGTGTCCCGGATGTCGATCTCGGCGAACGTGACCCCGAGGGCGCGACTCAACGCGACGGCGTTGCCCTTGGTGCGGTCACCGGTCGCGAAACCCGGCAGGGTGTAGGCCAAGATGTCACTGCGCGGCCTGCCCTCGCGGTCCATGGCGCGGGCGGCGACGATCAGCGCGTGCGTCGAGTCCAGCCCGCCCGAGACCCCGATGACCACCTTGGGATACCGCAGCGCGCGCAGCCGCTGCTCCAGTCCGGATACCTGGATGTTGTAGGCCTCGTAGCAATCCTGTTGCAGCCGAGCCGGATCCGCGGGCACGAACGGGTATCGCTCCACCGTGCGTCGCAACCCGATGTCGCCCGAGGGCGGATCCACGGTGAACTCGACGCGCCGATGGTCGTCCACCCGGGCGCCGTGGTGGCGCCGGTTGTCGTCGAACGTGCCCATGCGGATCCGTTCGGCGCGCAGCAGTTCGGTGTCGACGTCGGCGACCGAGCGCCGCTCACCCTTCGGGAACCGCTCGGATTCGGCCAGCAGCGTCCCGTTCTCGTAGATCATGGTCTGGCCGTCCCAGGCCAGGTCCGTCGTCGACTCCCCCTCGCCCGCCGCGGCGTAGACGTAGGCGGCCAGGCACCGCGACGATGCCGACCTGGCGAGCAGTTTGCGATCGTCGGCCCGGCCGATCGTGATGGGGCTGCCGGACAGGTTCGTCAGCACGGTCGCCCCCGCGAGCGCAGCCTCCGCGCTGGGCGGAACCGGAACCCACATGTCCTCGCAGATCTCGACGTGTAGCACGAAGCTCGGGAGGTCGGTCGCGGCGAACAGCAGGTCGGCTCCGAACGGGACGTCGGCGCCGCCGAGGCGGATGGTGGCGCGCACGTCGTCACCGGGCGCGATCTGCCGGCGCTCGTAGAACTCCCGGTAGGTGGGCAGGTAGGACTTGGGCACCACGCCGAGGACGCGGCCGCGGTGCACGACCACCGCCGTGTTGTAGATGCGGTGCCGGTGACGCAGGGGCGCGCCCACCACCAGGACCGGCAGCAACTCGGCCGACGCGGCGACGACGTCGGCCAGCGCGCGCTCGACGGCGTCGAGCAGCGCCTCCTGCATCACGAGGTCGTCGATCGAGTATCCCGACAGCGTCAGCTCCGGGAAGACGGCCAGTGCCACGCCGTCGTCGTGGCACTCCCGGGCCAGCGAGAGCACCGACTCCGCGTTGGCCGCTGGGTCGGCGAGCGCGGTGTGGTGCGTACACGCGGCAACGCGGACGAAGCCGTGCCGATACGCGCTGTAGAAGCTCATGGGTGTCATTGTTGCCGGTGGTGGGCGGTTCAATCGCACGCGCCTACCCTGAATGGGGTGGACGCACCCGAACTGATCCGACTCCTGACGCAGCGGCGGGTCGCCGTCCTCACCGGTGCAGGCATGTCGACCGACTCCGGCATTCCCGACTACCGGGGGCCGGACTCACCGCCCAGCAACCCGATGACCATCCGGCAGTTCACCTCGGACGCCGAGTTCCGCCGGCGGTACTGGGCCCGCAACCACGTGGGCTGGCGACACATGGCCGACACGCTGCCCAATGCCGGACACCGCGCGCTGGCGGCGTTGGAGCGGGCGGGGGTGGTCACCGGAATCATCACGCAGAACGTGGACCTGCTGCACACCAAGGCCGGCAGCGTTCGCGTGGTGAACCTCCACGGCACCTATGCCCAGGTGGTCTGCCTGGACTGCGGGCTCGTCATGTCCCGGACGGCGCTGGCCGAGCAGCTCGAGGCGCTCAACCCGGGCTTCATCGAGCGAGCCGAACGCCTCGGCGGCATCGCGGTGGCGCCGGACGCCGACGCGACGCTCGAGGACACGTCGACGTTCCGGTACGCCGACTGCCCGCGGTGCGGCGGCATGCTCAAACCCGACATCGTGTACTTCGGCGAGAGCGTGCCGAAAGCCCGTGTCGACGCGGCTTTTTCAATGGTCGACGATGCCGACGCACTGTTGGTCGCGGGCTCGTCGCTGACGGTGTTCTCGGGCTTGCGGTTCGTGCGGCGCGCGGCGGCGACGGGCAAGCCCGTCGCGATCATCAACCGTGGCGCCACGCGCGGTGACGACCTGGCGACGGTGAAGATCGACGGCGGCTGTTCGGAGCTACTGGCGCTGGTCGCCGACGAATTGGCCCTCTCGGCGCGCTGAGCCGCCCTAGAACGTCACGGGCATGGCGCGGATGGCGTGCACGAAGTTGCCCTGCAGGTACTCCGGGGTGCCCGCGGTGATCGTGGGCGTCTGCCGGAGCAGCTCGCCGAAGATCGCGCGCAGCTGGGCGCGCGCGACGTGCGCCCCGAGGCAGAAGTGGCGTCCCCCACCGCCGAAGCCCACGTGGGGATTGGGCTTGCGGCCCAGGTCGAGCCGCTCGGGCGCGTCGAAGACCTCGGAGTCGAAGTTGCCGGACGGGTAGAACATCACGACCTTCTCCCCCTCGGCGATGGCCTGCCCACCCAGCTCGCAGTCGCGTGCGGCGGTGCGCCGGAACGTCATCACCGGCGACGCCCAGCGGACGAGTTCCTCGACCGCACTGCCGATGCGCTCGTCGAAGTCTGCGGTCAGCCAGGCGCGCTGCTCGTCGAAGTCGGTGAGGGCCTTCAGTCCGTGGCTGGTGGTCTGGCGCGTGGTGTCGTTGCCCGCGACGGCCAGCAGCACGAAGAACGCCGCCACCTCGGGGTCGGTCAGGCGGTCGCCGTCGACCTCGGCGTGCACCAGCGCGCTGATCAGGTCGTCGCCCGGGTTGGCGCGCCGATCGGCCGCCAGCTGCCCGGCCACCTGATGCAGGTACATCTGTTGGGTGACCAGCACCTCGAGCGGGTTGCGGCCCGCCAGGTAGACCGGGTCGCCCCACGACACCAGCGCATCGGCGGCGTGCGCGACCTGCTCGCGTTCGGATTCCGGTATGCCGACCATGTCGGCCAGCGTGCGAATCGGCAGTTCCTTGGCGCAGAGGTCGACGAAGTCGGCGCCGTCGCCTGCCGCCTTCAACTCGGCGACGATGTCGCGGGCGTTGGCCTTGATCGAGTCCTCGATCCGGCGGACCTGACGGGGTGTGAACGCCGCGTGCACCACCTTGCGAATCATGGTGTGGCGCGGGGCATCCATCGCCAGGAAGGACTGTGAGGCCTCCAGCAGTTCCTCCGGAACGTTGTCGAACAGCACGCCCTTGCCGGACAGGAACGTCTCGCTGTCGCGGCTGACGGCCACGATGTCGGCGTGCCGCGTGACGGCCCAGAAGCCGGGGTCGGCGGGGTCGTGCATCAGGGCGTCCTCGACCGGCCGGTGCCAGCTGACGGGCCGTTCGGCGCGCAGCGTCGCGAACGACCGCTCGCGCTCGGTGGCGGTGGTGGACCAGAACGCTCGAGACGAGAGGTCGACGGGGTCATAGGCGCGATCGGTTGTGAGCGGCGTCACGGTCATAACGCCAGACGATATGCCTAGACACTGTGTCTAGTCAAGCCGCCCGGGGGGTCGATATGCTGGGCCGATGCCGTCCGTGACGCGCAGGTCGCAGTCCTCCCGGCAAGAGCGCCGGGAGCGCATCGAACGCCAACTGCTCGACGCCACCGAGCGCCTGATGAGCGGCGGCGCCAGCTTCACCGAACTCAGCGTCGACCGCCTGGCCACGGAGGCCGGGATCTCGCGTGCCAGCTTCTACGTGTACTTCGAGGACAAGGGCGACCTGCTGCGCCGCCTCGCCAGCCAGGTGTTCGCCGATCTCGCCGACGGCGCCCAACGCTGGTGGCAGGTCGCCGACCGCCGACGACCCGAGGACGCCCACGCCGCGATGGCCGCCGTCGTCGCCGCCTACCGGCACCATCAGCCGCTCCTGGTGGCGCTGTCGGAGATGTCCGGCTACGACCCCCTGGTCTCCGCCACCTACAGCGACCTCATCGGGCAGATCGCCGGCCGGCTGGGCCAGGTCATCGAGTCCGGCAAACACGACGGCGTGATCCCCGCCGGCGTCGCCACGGAGTCGACGGCGCTCGCCCTCACGTGGATGGTGGAGCAGACGTGCCAGAAGACGCTGCCCGGCCGGCCGGACACCTACGACGCCGAACTCGCCGCGACGCTCACCCGCATCGTCTGGGCCGCGCTCTACTACGAGTGATTCGTGCTCGAGCGCGAATGCGCGTGCACGAATCGCTACGTGGCGACGAGGTCGTCGGCGTGCACCGCGGGCCGCCGCATCTCGGCGGGCAGGTCCGACGTGGACCGACCGATCATGGTCTGCAATTCCGCGGCCTCGTAGGCCACGACGCCGCGCGCCACGGTGACCTCCTGCGCGTTGCGCAACTCGACGACGTCGCCGCCGTGGAACCGGCCCGACACCGCGGTGATGCCCGCGGGCAGCAGCGACCGCCGCTTGTCGAGCACCGCCCGCACCGCGCCGTCGTCGAGCACCAGCACGCCTGCGGCCTCCGCCGCGTAGCGCACCCAGAACCGGCGTGCCGACATGCGTTCGGCGCGCGGAGCGAACACCGTCCCCACCGACGCGTCCGACAGCGCGGTCGCGGCGTCGGCGGCCGCCGCCAGCAGCACGGGCACGCCGGCGTCGGCGGCCAGCAGGGCCGACGACAGCTTGGACGCCATGCCGCCGGTCCCCAGCCGACTACCGCCCCCGGCGACCACACCGTCCAGATCATCCGGAGCGGCCACCTCGGGGACGAAGCGCGCGTTGCCCTTTCGCGGGTCCGAGTCGTAGAGACCGTCGATGTCCGACAGCAGGATCAACGCGTCGGCGCCCACCAGCTGAGCCACCAACGCCGAGAGCCGGTCGTTGTCACCGAACCGGATCTCGTTGGTGGCCACGGTGTCGTTCTCGTTGACGATGGCGACCGCGTGCAGGGCACGCAGCCGGTCCAGCGTGCGCTGCGCATTGTTGTGTTGCACGCGCATCGAGATGTCGTGCGCGGTGAGCAGCACCTGCCCCACCGTGCGCTCATAACGCCCGAACGCAGTACTCCACGCGTTGACCAGCGCCACCTGCCCCACGCTGGCGGCCGCCTGCTTGGTCGCCAGGTCCGTGGGTCGCTTGGTCAGCCGCAGCGGCTCGATACCCGCTGCGATGGCGCCCGACGACACGATGACCACGTCGGAGCCGGCGCGCATCCGCGCCTCGATGGCATCCACCAACGTGGCCAACCGGCTCTCGTCGAACATTCCCGCGGGGGTCGTCAGAGCGGTGGTGCCGATCTTGACGACGACGCTGCGCGCATTGCGAATAGCACTGCGATGCAGGCTCATTCGTCGGAGTCTCCATCGTCGGAACCGTCCGACCGACGACGCTGCGCTCGGGCCGCCTTGCGGTCGGTGGCCGACACGCGATCGGTCTGCTCGAGCCGCACGTCGGTGCCACGACCGGACATCTGCATGTCCACGCCCGCCGGGGTCTGCGGTTCCCAGTCGAAGGTCATGTCGCCGATCGTCACCGCGCAGCCCGATCGGGCGCCCAACTGCAGCAGCTGGTCCTCGACGCCGAGACGGGCCAACCGGTCACCCAGATAGCCGACGGCCTCGTCGTTGTCGAAGTTGGTCTGCGCCACCCAACGCTCGGGCCGGATGCCGCGCACCACGAAGCCACCCTCGCCGTCGGGAGTCACGGTGAAGCCGCTCTCGTCCACCGGGATCGGGCGGATCACCGGACGACGCGGCGCGACCGCCGGTTGCGCGGCGCGGTAGGCGTTGACCATGTCGGCGAGCGCAAACGTCAACGGACGCAGCCCGTCCCGACTCACCGTCGACACCTCGAACACGGGCCACCCGTACCGGCGGGCCACCTCGTCGCGGACGAACTCCGCCATCTCGCGCGCATCCGGCACGTCGATCTTGTTGAGCACCACGGCGCGGGGACGTTCCGCGAGATCGCCGAGCGTCGAATCGCCCTGGAGCGTGGGCGTGTAGGCGGCCAGTTCCGCCTCCAGCGCCTCGATGTCGGAGATGGGATCGCGGCCGGGCTCCATGGTGGCGCAGTCGACGACGTGCACCAGCACCGCGCAACGCTCCAGGTGCCGCAGGAACTCCAGGCCGAGGCCCTTGCCCTCGGACGCGCCGGGAATGAGCCCGGGCACGTCGGCGACGGTGAAGGTGTGGTCGCCGGCGGACACCACGCCGAGGTTGGGGGCCAGCGTCGTGAACGGGTAGTCGGCGATCTTGGGCTTGGCCGCCGAGATCACCGACACCAGGGAGGACTTGCCGGCCGACGGGAAGCCGATCAGGCCGACGTCGGCGACGGTCTTGAGTTCGAGGGTGAGGTCACGGGCCTCGCCCTTCTCCCCCAGCAGCGCGAAGCCAGGCGCCTTGCGGGCGCGCGACGCCAACGCCGCATTGCCCAGGCCGCCCCGGCCACCCGCGGCCGCCGCGAACCGGGTGCCCGCACCGACGAGGTCGGCCAGCATGCGACCTTGCTCGTCGAGGACGATGGTGCCGTCGGGGACACGCACCTCGAGATCGGCACCGGCCGCCCCGTCGCGGTTGCTGCCGGCGCCCTGCTTACCCGACGGTGCGACGACGTGCGGATGGAAGTGGAAGTCGAGCAGGGTGTGCACCTGCGGGTCGACGACGAGCACCACGCTGCCGCCGCGACCGCCGTTGCCGCCGTCGGGACCGCCGAGCGGCTTGAACTTCTCGCGATGCACCGACGCGCAGCCGTTGCCGCCGTTTCCGGCCCGCGCATGGATCACCACGCGGTCGACGAATCGAGGCATATCCGGTGTCCCTTCCCAAACAGTGAAGCTGCTACGAGAGATCCCGAGGGACTCGCAGCAGCTTCACGTTCGCGGAAGTCCTCGGGTGATCAGGCTTCCGGTCGGGCCACGCGCACGATGTTCACGGTCTTGCGACCGCGCTTGACACCGAACTCGACGGCTCCGGGAGCGGTCGCGAACAGGGTGTCGTCGCCACCGCGGCCGACGTTCACGCCCGGGTGGAAGTGAGTGCCGCGCTGCCGGACCAGGATCTCGCCGGCCTTGACGACCTGACCGCCGAACCGCTTGACGCCGAGTCGCTGTGCAGCTGAGTCACGACCGTTGCGCGAGCTGGAAGCGCCCTTCTTGTGTGCCATTTCGTCGCCTCCTGTGCTTACTTGATTCCGGTGACCTTGACGACCGTCAGCTTCTGACGGTGGCCCTGCCGCTTGTGGTAGCCGGTCTTGTTCTTGAACTTGTGGATGCGGATCTTCGGACCCTTGGTGTGCTCGAGCACCTCGCCGGTGACCGCGACCTTCTCCAGGTCCTTCGCATCGGTGGTGACCTTCGCACCGTCGACGACGAGCGCAACGGGCAGCGAGACCGAGTCGCCGGCTTCGAGTTCCAGCTTCTCGATCTTGACGATGTCTCCCACGGCGACCTTGTACTGCTTGCCACCGGTCTTGACGATTGCGTAAGTCGCCATCGTTCTCGTTTCTTCCTCTACGTCGCTATCCGGGCGCGCGCCACCCGAAGGCTGCGAGCGCGGGTCTGGGGTGCCGGCCCTGGTGTGAACCTGTCACCAGCACGGTCATCGGCCCGAATTCCGCACCGGGGCCGACAGACAACTGCTCAAGGTTACGTGACCAGCGGGTAAGGGGTCAAACCGCCGGTCGCGTGCGCCGAGTCAGGCGTCCTGCGCCGGCGGACCGGCCGGTCGAGCGGCCGCCCTGCGACGCCGCGGCCGCGTGCTGACCGCTGCATATCGTCGCTCGTCGGTGTCGTCGTCGGTGTCGTCGTCGGTGTCGTCGTCGTCCGAGTCGTCGTCGTCCGAGTCGTCATCGTCGTCGGAATCGTCGTCGTCATCCGAGTCGTCCGAGTCGTCGTCGTCATCCGAGTCGTCATCGTCGTCGTCATCCGAGTCGTCATCGTCGTCCGAGTCGTCGTCGATGACGTCGAGGTCGTCCTCGTCCTCGTCGGTGTCGTCCTCGTCGGTGTCGTCCTCGAAGTCACCGTCGTCCAGATCGTCCGCGTCGACCGCCACCGCTGTCGCGGTGGTCTCGTCGTCCTCGGTCACGGTCTCGTCGTCGGACGGCTCGACCGAGTCGTCCCCGTCCTCGTCCTCGTGGCGACCGTTGGCTGCGGCCATCGCCTTGAACATCGGGTGCTCGCCGGGGCCGTGCGACGGCACCTTGGCCACCGCAACCTCTTCGGTGCGAGCGGCCGCGCCGTTCTTCTTGCCCCGCTTGCCCCGACGGCCGCCGCCGCCCCCGCCGTTGTTGTTGTTGTCGGACTTCGCGCGCCCGGCCATCGCCGACGCGGTGTCCACCGGGTCGCCGTGAAGGACGATGCCGCGGCCGGCGCAGTGTGAACACGTCGTCGAGAACGCCTCGATGAGCCCGGTACCCAGACGCTTTCGCGTCAGCTGCACCAGCCCCAGCGACGTCACCTCGGACACCTGGTGACGGGTGCGGTCGCGGGCCAGCGCCTCGGTGAGGCGACGCAGCACCAGGTCGCGATTCGACTCGAGCACCATGTCGATGAAGTCGATGACCACGATGCCGCCGATGTCACGCAACCGCAGTTGCCGCACGATCTCCTCGGCGGCCTCGATGTTGTTGCGCGTCACCGTCTGCTCGAGGTTGCCCCCCGAACCGGTGAACTTTCCGGTGTTGACGTCCACGACCGTCATGGCCTCGGTGCGATCGATGACGAGCGTGCCACCCGACGGCAACCACACCTTGCGGTCCAGCGCCTTGGTGAGCTGCTCGTCGATGCGGTGCACCGCGAACACGTCGGGGCGAGAGCCGCCCCCCTCGGTGGTGGTCTCGTACTTCGTCATACGCGGGAGCAGCTCGGGCGCAACGGCGTTGACGTAGTCGTCGATGGTCTTCCACGCGTCGTCACCGGAGACGATGAGGCGCGAGAAGTCCTCGTTGAACAGGTCGCGGATCACCTTGACCAGCACGTCGGGCTCTTCGTAGAGGGCGACGGCGGCGCCGGCCTTCTTGCCCGTGATCTCGGCAGCCTTGGCCTCGATCTGGTTCCACCGCTCCTGCAGCCGGTTGACGTCGGTGCGGATGTCGTCTTCCTTGACGCCCTCGGAGGCCGTCCGGATGATGACGCCCGCGTCGGAGGGCACCACCTCGCGCAGGATCTCCTTGAGCCGCTGCCGTTCGGTGTCGGGCAGCTTGCGGCTGATGCCGGTGGACGACGCGCCCGGCACGTACACCAGGTAGCGGCCGGCCAGTGAGACCTGGGTGGTCAGCCGGGCACCCTTGTGGCCGACGGGATCCTTGCTGACCTGGACCACGACGTAGTCGCCAGGCTTGAGCGCCTGTTCGATCTTGCGTTGTGCGCCGCCGAGGCCTGCGGCCTCCCAGTTGACCTCGCCGGCGTAGAGGACGCCGTTGCGGCCGCGGCCGATGTCGACGAACGCGGCCTCCATCGACGGCAGCACGTTCTGCACGATGCCCAGGTAGATGTTGCCCACCAGCGACGCCGACGCCGCCGACGTCACGAAGTGCTCGACGACGACGCCGTCTTCCAGCACGGCGATCTGGGTGTAGCGGGAACCCTCGTGCGGCGGTTCGGTGCGCACCTTGTCGCGCACCACCATGACGCGTTCGACGGCCTCGCGGCGTGCGAGGAACTCCGCCTCGGACAGGATCGGGGGCCTGCGGCGCCCCGCGTCGCGACCGTCCCGGCGGCGCTGCCGCTTGGCCTCGAGCCGTGTCGACCCGCTGATGCCCTGGATCTCGTCGGACTTGTCCGGCTTCTCGGCGCGCTCCCGCGGCGCCCGCTCGTGCACGACGGTGTTCGGCGGGTCGTCGGGTGAGGCGACGTCGTCGGAGTCGTTGGTGCCGGACTTGCGCCGACGACGGCGGCGGCGCCGGCGGCTGCCGCCCTCGCCACCGGCGGAGTCGTCGTCCCCGCCGTCATCGTCGGCGTCGTCGTCGGCCTCGGCGGTCTCGCCGGTGTCGTCGTCGCTGTCTCCGTCGCCGGCCTCGTCGGCGCTCTGCTCCCCACGACCGCGGCCACGGCCACGGCGGCCACGGCGGCGGCGCCGGTTGCTCGGCCGGTCAGAGGAGTCGTCGTCACCGTCGGACGAGGCATCCTCGTCGTCGGTGTCGTCGGTGTCGTCGTCGGTGTCGTCGTCCTCGTCGTCCTCGTCGTCGGGCCGGTAGGTGACGGGTTGGGGCGCAACGAACAGCGGCAGGTAGGCAGCGGCAGGCGCGGGTGCCGGTTCCGGGGTCTCGAGCATGAGCCGCGACTCCGGCTCGTCGCCCTCGACGAACTCGGCCCTGACGAACTCGGCGGACACCTCGAGTACGTCCACGACAGTGTCGAACTCGACGACCGCCTCGTCCGAGGTGTCGGACCCGGCCACCGCGTCGGCGTCGAACTCGGTGTCGTCACCGGGTTCGACCACGGCGATCGCATCCTCGGGCGCGTCGGTAGGCGCATCCTCGGCGTCGGCCACGGGTGCGGCGGGCGCCTCGTCGACCGTGTCGGCGGCGGCGCCGCCGACCTCCTGGCTCTCCCCCGTCAGCTGCTGGGCAGACTGATCAGGGTCGAGCTGGATGCCTTCCGGCTGGTCTTCTGACGTGTTGTCGTAGGGCGCATCCTGGGCCACGAATTCTCCTCGAGCCCCCGGGCGCGTCGTGTCGACGCGGCCACGCGAGGGCTTCCGCTATGGGCTCGAGGTGGACCCCCGAGCTTGTATGGTCTCGCTCCGACCGGCCGGTGAAGGCCCTCGGTGCCTGGCTGAATGATGGCTGGACGGTCGGCGCCGCACCGGTCTGGTGGTCGCGCACGTCTAAGTCTTCATCCGGGCGTCCGGTTCTGGTATGAATCCGGTCACCCGCGCCCAGTATCCCATACCCGCGGGGGAAATCCGACGAGGTGCCGTCGGAGGGGGGCTCGGGCAGCTAACCCTCGGGGAACCAGAGGGCGATTTCGCGGGCCGCCGACTCGGGCGAATCGGAGCCGTGCACCAGGTTGTCCTGCGTGACGAGGGCCAGGTCACCGCGGATGGTTCCGGGGACGGCCTTCTCCACCGGATCGGTGCCGCCGGCGATCTGACGGAAGGCGGCGATGGCGCGCGGGCCCTCGACGACGGCGGCCACGACGGGGCCCGAGGTGATGAACTCCAGCAGCGACCCGAAGAAGGGCTTGTCCGCATGCTCGGCGTAGTGCGCGCTGGCCAGCTCCTGGCTGACGTTCTTGAGTTCGAGGGCCGCGATGGTCAGCCCCTTGCGCTCGATTCTGCCGAGGATCTCGCCGACGAGCTGGCGCTTCACGCCGTCGGGCTTCACCAATACCAGGGTCCGTTCAGTCACGGCGGACAGCGTACCGGTCAGTCCTGAACGTCTTGCTGCCCCGGCAGCAATCCCCGCTCCTGCCGGCGCTTGACCTCGGCGCGCAGGTAGGCGATCAGCAACCACACCGCCCCGAAGATCAGGCCGATGAACCCCACGCCGAGGTTGATGACGGCGCCCGCGATCACCACGAGCTGCAACGCGAGGTTGGCCTTCAGCGCCCAGGGCCTGCCCTGTACGCCGGCCATCAGGACGAACACGACGGCCAACCCGACCAGGTAGCCGCCGGACCACACCGTGAGCCCGCCGGAGGCGAAGGACACCACCGGCAGCGCCAACAGCACCACGATGGCCTCCAGGATGAGCGTGCCCGCCATGACGCCGCGGAAGCTCTTCCACGGGTCGGGCGGCGCCTGGGGCGGCTCGTCGTCCCTGGCGGAGTTCATGGCGGCGTTCATCGAGGATCCCGTCCGAAGAGCGTGCGTGCGGCGCCCGCGGTGACGACGGAGCCGGTGATGACGATGCCCGAGCCGGAGAACCCCACCTCGTCGTCGTTGGCGCCCTCGGCCTCCGCGATCGCCGTGGCGGTCTCGATCGCGTCCGCGAGCGTCGCCGCGGTGACCACCCGGTCGCTGCCGAACCGCTCCTCGGCCCGCAGCGCCAGCGCCTCGACCTCGAGGGCACGGGGCGACCCGTTGTGCGTCACCACCAGCACGTCGAACGCCGGCTCCAGCGCGGCCAGGATGCCGTCGACGTCCTTGTCCGCCATCACCGACACCACGCCGACGAGGTGGCGGAAGTCGAACTCCGCGGCCAGCGTCGCGGCCAGCGCCTCGGCGCCCGCCGGGTTGTGCGCCGCGTCGATGAAGACGGTGGGTGCACTGCGCATCCGTTCGAACCGCCCCGGGTTGACCACCGACGCGAACCCCGCGCGGACGGCATCCACGTCGAGTTGGCGGGACGCACCGGCTCCGAAGAACGCCTCCACGGCCGCCAGGGCCACCGCGGCGTTGTGGGCCTGGTGCTCGCCGTGTAGCGGCAGGAAGACGTCGGGGTACACCCCGCCGAGACCCTGCAGCCGGAGCACCTGCCCGCCGATGGCGACGGTCCGCTCGAGCACTGCGAACTCGGAGTCCTCGCGGGCGACGGCGGCGTCGGCGCGCACCGTTTGCGCCAACAGCACCTCCATGGCTTCCGGCGCCTGCTTGCCGATGACGGCGACGGTGTCGACGGGAACCAGCGCATCGGGGGCGCGTTTGATGATTCCCGCCTTCTCCGAGGCGATTTCGGCGATGGTGTCACCCAGATAGTCGGTATGGTCCATGCCGATGGGGGTGATGACCGCAACCGGGGCGTCGACGACGTTGGTGGCGTCCCAGCGGCCCCCCATGCCCACCTCGACCACCGCCACGTCGACGGGGGCGTCGGCGAACGCGGCGAACGCCATGGCGGTCACCACCTCGAACTTGCTCATCTTGGGCCCGCCGGCGGCCTCGGACTGTGCGTCGACGAGTTCGACGAAAGGCTCGATCTCGCGGTAGGTCTCGACGTAGGTGGCCGGGCTCACGGGCTTGCCGTCGATCGCGATGCGCTCGACGGCCGACTGCAGGTGTGGGCTCGTGGTGCGGCCGGTGCGGCGGTGCAACGCGATCAACAACGCCTCGATCAGCCGTGTCACCGACGTCTTGCCGTTGGTACCCGCCACGTGAATGGTCGGATAGCTGCGCTGCGGTGAGCCCAGCAGTTCCATGAGGGCGCTGATGCGGGTGGTGCTGGGCTCGAGTTTCGTTTCCGGCCAACGCTGGTCGAGCAGGTGCTCGACTTGGAGCAGCGCGGCGATCTCGTCCGGCGTGGGCTGGGACGGCGTGGGCTCAGACGGTGTGGACGGAGACGGTGTGAGTTCGGACATGTCAGCCGTCGGACGGGAGTGCCGCGAGCCGGCTCGAGATGCGCTCCACCTCTTCGGCGGCCACCTGTTTGCGCACCCGGACCTTCTCGACGGCAGCCTCGGCCGCCTTGGCGAGGAAGGCCTCGTTCTCCAGCTTGGCCGTGGACTGCGCGAGTTCCTTCTGTGCTGCGGCGAGCCCCTTTTCCAGTCGACGCCGTTCGGCGGCGACGTCGATACTTCCCATGGTGTCGATCTCGACGAGTACGGTGCCGCGGGACAGCCGCACCTCCACCGAGGCCGAGGGCGTGAACTCCGCGGCGGGTTCGGTGAGCCACGCCAGGGCGGTGACCGCCGGAATCTGCGTGGCGATGTCGGCTTCGGCGACGCCTACCAGCCGTGCGGGCACTTTCTGTCGGTCGTTCAACCCTTGATCGCTGCGGAACCGGCGCACCTCGGTGACCAAGTTCTGCATGTCGGTGACGCGTTGGGCGGCAACGGGATCCAGGGTCACCCCAGAGGCGGCCGGCCACTGCGCGATCACCAGCGACTCGCCGCCGGTGAGGTTCTTCCACAACGTCTCGGTGACGAACGGCATGACCGGGTGCAGCAGCTTGAGCAGTGCGTCGAGCACGGTCGCCAGGACGGCGTTGGTGGGCCCGTCCGGCTGCTCGGCGAGTTGCACCTTGGCCAATTCCAGGTACCAGTCGCAGAACTCGTCCCAGGCGAAGTGGTAGAGCGCCTCGCACGCGCGATTGAACTCATAGGCGTCGAACGAGGAATCGACCTCGGCGCGCACCTCCTCGAGCCTGCCGAGGATCCAACGGTCGGCGTCGGTGAGGGCGGCCACGTCGGGCAGGGGCGCCGGCGCCGCACCGTTCATCAGTGCGAAGCGCGTGGCGTTGAACAGCTTCGTCGCGAAGTTGCGCGCCGCGCGGGCGTGGTCCTCGCCGATGGACAGGTCGCCTCCGGGGCTGGCACCCCTGGCCAGCGTGAACCGCAGCGCGTCGGCGCCGAACTGCTCGACCCAGTCGAGTGGGTCGATGCCGTTGCCCTTGGACTTGCTCATCTTGCGACCGAACTCGTCGCGGATCAGGCCGTGCAGGAACACGTTCTCGAACGGCACCTGCGGACCGCGGGCGCCACCGAGGGTGATCGCGTCGTCGTCGGCGACGAAGGTGCCGAACATCACCATTCGGGCCACCCAGAAGAAGATGATGTCGTACCCGGTGACGAGAACCGAAGTGGGATAGAACTTCTCGAGATCGGGCGTGCGTTCGGGCCACCCCATGGTGGAGAACGGCCACAGCGCCGACGAGAACCACGTGTCGAGCACGTCGGGGTCCTGCACCCAGCCCTCGGGTGGCGTCTCGTCGGGTCCGACGCACACCTTCTGGCCGTCGGGACCGTGCCAGATGGGGATGCGGTGACCCCACCACAGCTGCCGCGAGATGCACCAGTCGTGCATGTCGTCGACCCAGGCGAACCAGCGCGGTTCCAGGCTCTTCGGGTGGATGACGATGTCTCCGTTGCGGACCGCGTCGCCGGCGGCCTTGGCGAGCGTCTCCACCCGCACCCACCACTGCAGCGAGAGCATGGGCTCGATGGGCTCGCCGCTGCGCTCGGAGTGCCCGACACTGTGCAGGTACGGCCGCTTCTCCGCGACGATGCGGCCCTCGGCGGCCAGCGCCTCGCGCACCGCCAGCCTCGCGTCGAACCGGTCCATGCCGTCGAAGCGGGTGCCGGTGTTGGCGACGCGCCCCTTGGTGTCGAGCATCGACGGCATGGGCAGGCCGTGCCGCATGCCGATCTCGAAGTCGTTGGGATCGTGCGCGGGCGTCACCTTGACCGCGCCGGTGCCGAACTCGGGATCCACGTGCGCATCGGCGACGATCACGACGTCGCGGTCCAGGAAGGGGTGCGGCAGCGTGGTGCCGACCAGGGCGCGGTACCGCTCGTCGTCGGGGTGCACCGCGATGGCGGTGTCACCGAGCATGGTCTCCAGCCGCGTCGTGGCCACCACGATGTGCGGCTCGGCGTCGTCCATCGACCCGTAGCGGAACGAGACCAGCTCGCCTTCGACGTCGTCGTACTTGACCTCGAGGTCGGAGATCGCGGTCTCGAGCACCGGCGACCAGTTGACCAGTCGCTCGGCCTGATAGATCAGCCCGGCATCGTAGAGCCGCTTGAAGATGGTGCGGACGGCGCGGGACAGGCCGTCGTCCATCGTGAAACGGTCGCGGCTCCAGTCGACGCCGTCGCCGAGGCGGCGCATCTGGCCACCGATGGTGCCGCCGGACTCGCGCTTCCAATCCCACACCTTCTCGACGAACGCGTCCCGGCCAAAGTCCTCCTTGGACGCGCCGTCGGCCGCCAACTGCTTCTCGACCACCGACTGCGTGGCGATTCCGGCGTGGTCCATGCCGGGCAGCCACAGCACCTCGTAGCCCTGCATGCGCTTGCGACGCGTCAGGACGTCCATCAGCGTGTGATCGAGCGCGTGTCCCATGTGCAGACTGCCGGTCACGTTGGGGGGTGGCAGCACGATGGAGTAGGGGGGCTTGCCGCTGGTGGGATCGGCGGTGAAGTAGCCCGCGTCGACCCAACCCTGATACAGCTCGCCTTCTACCTCGCTGGGGTCCCACGACTTCGGCAGGGCGAGCGCCCCGGTGTTCTCGGCGGGTGTGGAGGTAGCAGTCACCACCACATTCTAGGAAGACGCCGCAGACCCCGTTCCAAGCGGTCGCCGCGGCCATCCCGGGCACGTCAAGACAGGCGGACGGTCTCCAGCGTGACCCCGGCGGCCGGGAACCGGGCCAGCAGCGCGTCGCCCATCGCCGCAGCCGGGGTGAGCACGCCCCGGAGGTCGGACAGCGCGTCCCGATCGAACGCGAGCGCCAGCCCACACTCGCCGAGCAGCACCGACGTGGCCTTGTAGCCGGGATCGCCCTGCTGGCTCATGGTGGCGCGGTAGCGGGCGCCCGATGCCGTCGTCGTGTACGTCTCGACGGTGTAATGCCCCTTCTCCCTCGTGCTTTCACTGGGTCCGGTGCCGGGGGCGGGCATGACGCGATCGACGACCGTGCGCGGCAGCTTGGCGAAGTACCGGCTCCCGAGGCCCAGGACGGCGGCACTTCCCGCAGTCATGACGGCCGAGAGCACCGGGGCCGCCACCGACTTGCCCATGCTCATGACCTCTGCGTAGCGGAACGTGCGGCCGTACGACCAGTCCAGCAACGCGTTGCTGCGCCGCACGATGCGCGAGTTGGGGGCACCCATCGCGAACGCCCCGGTCCAGATGCCGTCGAGTTCGGGAGCGATGTCGCGGCCGCGGCGCCACGGTGTATCCGACTGGGGCCCCAGGTCAGGCTCGGCGGCACGATCGGTGCTCAACGTGTAGGGATCGGCCATCTCCCGGCGCGCCACGGGATCCTTCGAGGACGTGTCGAGCACCTCCAGCATGGAGGCCAGCGTGCCGCCGGACACGCCACCGGCGAACCGTCGAACCACCAGCGTGGTGTCGCCGAGGGGCCCAGTGCCGTCGCGCTCGGCCTGGCGGTGCAGCGCGTACACCGTGAGATCCGAGGGGATGGAGTCGAACCCGCACGAGTGCACGATCCGCGCCCCGGTGTCCTGCGCCTCCTCGTGATGCCCGTCGATGCTGTCGCGGATGAACATCGTCTCGCCCGTCAGGTCCGCGTAATCGGTACCCGCCGCGGCGCACGCGGCCACCAGGGGCAGGCCGTACTTGGTGTAGGGCCCCACCGTGGTCACGACGACGCGGGTGCGGGCCGCCATGTCGTTGAGTTGCGAGGGCTGGCCCGCGTCGGCCTCCAGCAGGGGCCATTGCCTGGCCACCTCTGGCAGCCCGTCGCGCACGGCGCGCAGCTTGACGGTGGAGCGTCCAGCCAGGGCGATGCGGGCCTGCCCAGCGGCCCTGGCCAGGTACTCCGCGGTGAGCTTCCCGACGAACCCGGTGGCGCCGTACAGGACGATGTCGAATTCACGCTGCTCTGCGACCATGCCGCCAACCTACCGGTTGGGCGAGGTCGTGCGACATCACGGCGGGAACGGGCGCGGCCCTCGTCCGCCCGACGGCAGGGCTACCGTCGTGACGTGGGGCAGCGCATCCTCGTGGTGGGGGCAGGCATCGCCGGTCTGGCGACGGCGGTCGCCCTGCATCGGCGCGGGCACGACGTCACGATCGTGGAGGAGCGCATCGACGCGTCTTCGGGCACCGGAATCAGCATCTGGCCGAACGCCCTGGCCGCGCTCGACGTGCTGGGACTCGCGGACGAGGTCCGCGCGGCAGGCGGTGGGGTCACGGCCGGGGCGCTGCGATGGGCCGACGGCACCTGGCTGCGGCGGCCCGCACCGCAGCGCATGATCAAGGCACTCGGTGAGCCGCTGGTGGTGATCCGGCGCGCCGCGCTGACCGCGATCCTGGCCGACGCCCTTCCGGTCGGTGCCGTGCGAACCGGTTCGCGTGCAACGGCATTCGTCGACTCCGGCGACCACGTGCGGGTAACGCTCGCCGACGGCACGACCTTCGAGGCCGCCGCCGTGGTGGGCGCCGACGGTGTGGGTTCGGCGGTGGCCACGCACCTCAACGGGCCACTACGGCGGCGCTACGCCGGATACACCGCGTGGCGGGGCGTGGCGTCGTGCGCCATCGACGCCGACCTGGCGGGCGAGACCATGGGCAGCGGAGTCGAATTCGGGCACGTCCCCCTGGGGCGAGGGCATACGTACTGGTTCGGTACCGAGCGGCGACCCGAGGGCGCCAGGAACCCGGGGGGCGAGCTGGCCTACCTGCGCTCGCGGTACGGCCACTGGGCCGATCCCGTGCCCGCGATGCTCGCCACCACCGACGAGCGCGACGTGGTGCGCACCGACCTCTACGACCGGGAACCCGCGCGCTGCTGGGCGCTCGGCCCGATCGTGCTGGTCGGTGACGCCGCGCACCCGATGCGGCCCCACCTCGGCCAGGGCGGCTGCCAGGGACTGGAGGACGCCGTGACGCTCGCCCACTACGTGGGCACGGGAGACGATCTGATCGGCGCGTTCGCGCAGCACGCCGCGGTGCGCGGCCCCAGGACGCTCCGGTTGACGCGTGAGTCGCGGATGATCGGCGAGATCGTCAACGCGCGCCCCGCCGTGGTGGGCACCGGGCTGATGCGAGCGTCTGGACTCATACCGGAGTGGCTGCTGATGCGCCATCTCGCGACGATCGCGTCCCGGTCGGCCCTTTCCCTGCCGGACTGGGACGGCGGGCGCGGGTCATCGCCGCGGCGCCGCTGACCCCTGCACCATCGTCAGCGCTGCTGACCCCTGCACCATCGTCAGCGCTGCTGACCCCTGCACCATCGTCAGCGCTGCTGACCCCTGCACCATCGTCAGCGCTGCTGACCGGAAGCCGCCAGCGGAGCGAGGAACGTCGAGCAGACCTGCCGCAGGTCGATGATCCCGAGGATGCCGCCGGGCCGGATGGCGCCGCAGCCGGTGCCCCCTGCCGGGGCGCCAACGGCCGGCGCGGCCTGACGGCCCCACACCGCAGAGTCGATGCCCGCGCTGCCACACCTGGGCCATGCCCCGACGCCCTGGGTACGCAGGACGTTCTCGGCGACGCGGATCTGCTCTTCCCGGGAGGCCGTCAGCGGAGAGCCGAAGCCGCCGTTAGAGTTCCACGTCGCCTGCTTGAACTGCAGTCCGCCGAAGTGACCGTTGCCCGTGTTGGCGGCCCAGTTGCCTCCCGACTCGCACTGCGCCACGGCGTCCCAGTCGAGACTGTCGGCGTTGGCGGTGCCCGCGGACAGTCCGACCGCCGCGGCGACGGTGGCGACGAGGAAACCCAGCGTGGTGAGCAGTGCGCGCATGGCCCGTGAGACGTTCATCGTTGCGGTCCTTCCCCGACCGTGACCTTCGAGAACCGTGTCGACGACGCCCAACGCGGTCACCCCCTACGTCGTGTGACCATCGTCACGCGTTACACGAGTGGCGCAGATCAGTCACCGAGACGTGATGGACGCACGCGCCGCACGGGACCCCAGAGACGCACGAGGGTGGTGCCGGGCTCGTCGCCCAGCACCACCCCTCGTCTGCGTATCGCCGCGTCAGCCGCGCTTGCCGCACACCGGCCATGCACCGATGCCCTGCGAGTTCAACACGTTGTTCGCGACCCGGATCTGCTCTTCGCGGCTCGCCGTGTGAGGCGTACCGCTACCACCGTTGGACTTCCAGGTGCCCATGGTGAACTGCAGTCCGCCGTAGTAGCCGTTTCCGGTGTTGGTCGACCAGTTGCCACCCGACTCGCAGGCAGCGACCGCGTCCCAGTTCACCCCGTCCGCATTCGCGGTGCCGGCACCCAGCGCCAGCGGAGCCACTGCAAGGGCCCCGGCCAGCGTCGCCAGCCCGAACGTCGTGCGGATGTGCTTCAACATTGATCCTTTCGCCAAGCGCGCGCCACCCAGACGTCCGCGCACACGCGGACGCCAAGACCCGGTTGACCCGGGCAGGGGAAGAAGTGAGCCGCACCGTCTCTGTCGGGCACGGCAGCGCAGGCAGAGGGCCTCACCGGACACGTCGGGCCCGGTGGCCGCAGCGCGCCTACGGGGGATCGCCCCACCGCGCCGCAGCCCGCTCACACGCAGGTTCGTGGTTTGAAATTGTTTGCTCCGGTTACGAAGACATTGGGACCGTACAAACGAATCCACGCGAAGTCATGTCGCCTCCGCGGCGTGTCCACGCCGATAACGATTCGATTACGAGACGGCATACGGCTGGTATACGCAGGTCAGCCACCATGTTTAGTCGGACTGCCAATCTGCGCACCGGCCAACCCTTTCGTGATGCACATCACGGCATTTTTGTGACCCCGACTACAGTGAAACCACGTTCGAGCGCGTCACGCATCGGCCATTTGGGTTCTCCTCCAACCCTTTCCACCCCCAGCGTCGATGACGGCCGATTTCGTTCGCTGACATCGGTTTCAACGATGTCGGCGGTCTCGTGCACGACATCCATTCTCGAACAACGCAATACGTTCACAAACCGGCCATGCCACTTCGATGATCCATCTCCGATCATCAGGCGGCATCGCTCGAAACAGGCTGTATCACAACGACGTTCGCTCGTTCACGCGTCGTTTCAGTGGTGCCGACCACGGCGAGCATCGGTCACGACCTACCGGCACGCACGCGGGCCCGCTGCGGCGCTTGAATTTCCACGACACGACCCGCGCCATCGCGCGGGGACATCGCGCATTCATCTCCGCTACGGCGAGGCGACCGGCCGCAAAGACGTTGCCAGGCAACGAATTCGACGGGCCGTCCGTGCATCACGACGCGCGCCGACGTGCGGAAGCGTGCCGCATTGTGGCGCCAACCTCGTGGACATTCGGCGTCGAAAGACGCGAATTCCACCCGTCAGGAGAAATCGCCGCGAATTCACGTCAGAATGCGCAATTTGCTAGGCGCCCCTAGGACAAGTCGGCGGGCGTGTTGACGTTGGTGAGCGCCCGCTGCTCGAGAGGCAGCACGACGCGCTGGGTGTCGACGCTGTCCACCAGCGACCGCATGCGGCGCTCCCCCGCTGCGACCAGGGCATCCGCGCGGGCTGCGAGGTCACTGCGATAGACGCCGGCCAGGTAGTGGTCACGGCCGTCCCAGGGCAGCACCACGTCCACCCGCAGACGCTCCGCGAACCCCACCAGGTCGTCGATCAACCCGGGTTCGAGGTAGGGCATGTCCACGGCGCACACGAACGCGAACTCCCGACCCGCCTCCGCGGCGGCATGAAGACCCCGGGCCGTCGCCAGCAGCGGACCCACACCGCGCGCCTCGTCACGCAACACCGTCGCCTCGAGGGCGGGCAGGGGCTGGCCCGGCGCCGCCACCACGAACACGGGCGCGCAGCGCTGCCCCACGGCGGCGACGACGCGTTCGACCAGGGTCGTCGTGGTGCCATCAGGATCCGAGAACGGCAGCGTGGCCTTGTCGCGGCCCATCCGCCGGGAGGCTCCCCCCGCCAGGACGACCGCCGCCACCGGCGTGATGTACGTCACGTCGGCAACACTAGAGGACCCCTGCACGGTGGGTGCGGGATCAGTGCGGGCTCCGCGGCGTGCCGTCGCTCGCTGGGTCGTCCCGCCGGGCGATCACGAGCCATGATGCGCGCTCGGCGATCCTCGGTTCTGCCAGGTGCAGCACGGTGAACCCCGCACCCAGAGCGGCAAGCAACGTGTCGCCCTCGACCCGCCACCGGTTGCTGCGATCGTCGGCGCCGGCGGCGAGGGCCTCCCACGCGATCACGCCCCCCGGGGCCACCCACTCGCGGGCGCGGCCGAACACCACGGGATCCCAAAAGAGCCGACTCAGCACGATCGCGAAGGACGGCGCCGCAGGCGCCCATTGCGCCAGATCGGCATGCACCGCCGAGATGCGACCGGTCAGTCCGCGGCGCACCGCTTCGTCACCCAGCTCGCACAGGGCGACGTCCGACACGTCGACGGCCGTGACGTGACGGCCCAGTTCGGCCAGCGCCAACGCCGTGCCCGAGCGGCCCGCAGCAAGGTCGAGGACCTCTCCGTCGGCCGGAGCCACGCGCAGCACCTCGCCGAGCCACGGTGCCACCCCGAAACCCGTCGCGCCCGGGGCGCGCTGGGCATACCTGGCGTTCCAGCGCAGCCGATCGGGGTGATCGGCACGCGTCGTCAACGCGACGGGAGGCATCGCGGGCGACGGGGTCAGTCGACCGTCCAGGTGTCCTTGCCGCGCAGCAGCGCCTGCAGCGCCGCGGTGTCGTGCGGCTTGGCCGACATCGCCGAGTCGACCTGGTTGCGGGCCATCTCGTCGTACGTCGGGCGGTTGACCTGCCGGAAGATGCCCATGACCGTGTGCTCGAGGTTCTGCTCGGACAGCCGCGACAACGCGAAGGCGTAAGCCGGATCGTCGATCTCGGCGTCGTGCACCACGATGTCGGACGCGGCGACGTCGGAGGTCTTGGCGACCTCGAGCCCGTACCCCGACTTCACCACGCAGTACTGCCCCTCGGCGCCGAACGTGATGGGTTGACCGTGGCTGACGGAGATGAGCCGCTCCTCGGCGCCCTCCTTGCGCAGGGCGTCGAACGACCCGTCGTTGAAGATCGGGCAGTCCTGCATGATCTCGACGAGCGCGGCGCCGCGGTGGGACGCGGCGGCACGGAGCACCTCGGTGAGGCCCTTGCGGTCGGAGTCCAGCGCCCGGCCGACGAACGTCGCCTCGGCGCCCAGCGCCAAGGAGACGGGGTTGAACGGGTAGTCCAGCGAGCCCATCGGGGTGGACTTGGTGACCTTGCCGACCTCCGAGGTCGGCGAGTACTGCCCCTTGGTCAACCCGTAGATGCGGTTGTTGAACAGCAAGATCGTGATGTTGACGTTGCGGCGCAACGCGTGGATCAGGTGGTTGCCACCGATCGAGAGCGCGTCACCGTCACCGGTGACGACCCACACCGACAGATCCTCACGTGCCAACGCCAAGCCCGTCGCGATGGTCGGGGCGCGCCCGTGGATCGAGTGCAGACCGTAGGTCTCCAGGTAGTACGGGAAGCGACTCGAGCAGCCGATGCCGCTGACGAACACCATGTTCTCGCGCCGCAATCCCAACTCGGGGAGGAAGTTGCGGATGGTGTTGAGGATGACGTAGTCACCGCACCCGGGGCACCACCGGACCTCCTGGTCGCTGGTGAAGTCCTTGGCCTTCTGCGGGGCGTCGGCGGTCGGCACCGAGCTGACCTTCGTCAGCCCAAGGTCGGTCCCGATCAACTGTGCTGACGCGCGATCCGCTTCGCTTCTCGCCGTTGTCATGCTTCCACTCCCACGCCACTGTCGACGGTCGCGGCTGCCAACCGTGCGAACTTGGTCTTGTCACTTTCCTTCGTGCTCAAACTTCCGTCGAGCGCCGAGTCGATGATGCCCTCGACCTCGTCGGCCAGGAACGCCATGCCCTCGACCTTGGTCACCGACTGGATGTCGACGAGGTACTTCGCCCGCAGCACCGTCGCCAGCTGACCGAGGTTCATCTCGGGCGCCACGACCTGCGAGTACTTGCGCAGCACGTCGCCGAGGTTGGCGGGCAACGGGTTGAGGTGCCGGACGTGCGCGTGGGCGACCTTGATGCCCTTGCGGCGGGCCCGACGGCACGCTTCGCCGATGGGGCCGTACGAGCTGCCCCAACCCAGCAGCAGCAGGTCGGCGTCGCCGGTGGGGTCGTCGACCTCGACGTCGGGAACGGTGATCCCGTCGATCTTGGCCTGCCGCAACCGCACCATGAGGTCATGGTTCTTGGGCTCGTAGGAGATGTTGCCCGAGCCGTTGGCCTTCTCGAGACCACCGATGCGGTGCTCGAGACCGGGGGTGCCGGGCACCGCGAACTGGCGTGCCAGGGTCTCCGGGTCACGGGCATAGGGCTCGAACGGCTCGCCTGCGGCGGCGAAGGTGTGGTCGATGGGCGCGTATCCCGAGACGTCCGGGATGCGCCACGGCTCGGAGCCGTTGGCGATGGCACCGTCGGACAGCAGGATCACCGGGGTGCGGTAGGTGAGCGCGATGCGCGCGGCCTCCACGGCGATGTCGAAGCAGTCCGAAGGCGAGCGGGGCGCGAGCACCGCGACCGGCGACTCGCCGTTGCGGCCGTACAGCGCCTGCAGCAGATCGGCCTGCTCGGTCTTGGTGGGCAGACCCGTCGAGGGCCCGCCTCGCTGGACGTCGACGATGAGCAGCGGCAGCTCCATCATCACGCCGAGGCCGATGGCCTCGGCCTTGAGCGCGACGCCGGGACCCGACGTGCTCGTCACGCCGAGCGCGCCGCCGTAGGAGGCGCCCAGCGCGGCGCCGATGCCGGCGATCTCGTCCTCCGCCTGGAACGTCAGCACGTTGAAGTGCTTGTGCTTGGACAGCTCGTGGAGGATGTCCGAGGCGGGGGTGATCGGGTACGTCCCGAGGACCACCTGGGTGTCGGCGAGCTGGCCGGCGGCCACGATGCCGTACGCCAGCGCGGTGTTGCCCGAGATCTGGCGATACTCACCCGACGACAGCTTGGCGGGCGACACCTCGTAGGTGGTCGCGAACGCCTCGGTGGTCTCGCCGTAGTTCCAGCCGGCCTTGAGGGCCAGCACGTTGGCCTCGGCGACCTCGGGCTTGCGCGCGAACTTCTCCCGGATGAACGACTCGCTGTGCTCCAGCTCGCGGCCGTACATCCACGACAGCAGACCGAGCGCGAACATGTTCTTGGCGCGCTGCCCGTCCTTCTTGGTGGCGCCGATGGCCTCGACGGCTCCCAGCGTCAGGGTGGTCATGGCGACGGCCTGCACCACGTAGTCGGACAGCTCGTCGGTCTCGAGCGGGTTCGACTCGTACCCGACCTTGGCCAGGTTGCGCTTGGTGAACTCGTCGGAGTTGGCGATGATGAGCCCCCCGCGCGGGAGGTCGGCCACGTTGGCCTTCAGCGCTGCCGGGTTCATCGCCACCAGCACGTCGGGCCGGTCACCCGCGGTGAGGATGTCGTAGTCGGCGATCTGGATCTGGAACGACGACACCCCCGGTAGCGTGCCCTGTGGCGCGCGGATCTCGGCGGGGTAATTCGGTTGCGTCGCAAGGTCGTTGCCGAACAAAGCCGCCTCGGAGGTGAAGCGGTCGCCCGTCAGCTGCATGCCGTCGCCGGAGTCGCCGGCGAAGCGGATGACGACCTTCTCGAGCTTCTGCCGCGGGGCGGCACCGGTGCTGGTGCCGTTGCCGTTGACGCTCAACGCCCCCTGCCTTTCACGGGTGTGTCGGGACGAATCAGCCGGGTCGCGATCTGCGGCCTCGCCCAGAGGCCGGCATCACGAGATGCGCCGCCGGAAGACGTCCACGGTTTTCCTGTCACTAGCAGTCACGATTATTGCACCTCGCTAACTACGTCCGTGACGGGACGCGCCGGTTACCCGCAGGTAAAGGACGTTCAACTGCGCAGGTCAGGCCGCTGAACGCCGACACGGAGCCGAGGTTTTGTGGTCTTCGTCACCTCGCGAGAACGACGGTCTCGGAGCACCGGAGCACCACGCGCGGCCCAGCCGGGCGGTCGGGTGACCTGCGGTTACACTAGATCGGCCGAGCCGACGCGCAGTCGCTTGTCGAGTTCGCGGGCCACCAGTTCGCTGGCGCTCTCGGCCGACACCACGGGGTCGTCGCCGGCCGCCCGGTGCGCGACGTAGCAGGCCGTGAACATGTCCCCTGCGCCCGTCGTCTGCACGCCGTCCACGCGCCACGCTGCGGGGACCCGCACGCGGTCTCCGTCGGTGTAGATGTCGCACCCCTCGGAGCCGAAGGTCACGACGATCTCGGGGACGCCGAGGCGGCGGGCGCTCGCCTCGTCGAACTCGCCGTCGGCGACCACCACGGCCTCGTCCTCGGCCAGCTTCAGCATGCTGAGGTGTTCGAGCAGGTCGGGGCTGAAGTGGCGGTCTTCCACCAGCGGACCCACCTGGTCGGCACGCACCAGCCCCTGGCCGTCGTAGGCGACGCGGTGCCCGCGTGCGGCGAGCAGCGCCAGCGTGGCCGGCGGAAAGTCGGTGCGCAGCAGGGGCGCCAGGTGCACCCAGGTGGTGCGCGGATCCGCGGCGGCCACCTCGTCGGGTCCCCAGACCGGGCCGACGGCGTCGACCGACATGCGGCGGTGGTCGACGTCGACGTAGTCGAGCCGGAACCCGCTGGTCACCGCCGACGGCAGGATCTGCACGAGACGTCCGAAACGGGCCAGCAACCCGTCGAAGAGTGCGTGGTCCCCCGGCGCGCCGAGCGCGACGATGCGGCTGTGGCCGGCACCGGGCGTGCCGGCGGCCTCCAGCGCCACGCCGGCGAACGAGGCGCACCCGCCCGGGCTGGGCGCCGCACCGTCGATGACGTCGACGGCGAGGTTGCCCAGCACGGTCACGCCGTTCACGAGGCCTTGCTGCACCGGTGGTCTCCTGGTCCTTGCCCGCTTCCCCCGACACGTGCCGGGGTGCGGCGAAATGGTAGTCCGCGAAACTGGCATCGCGCGAAATCGCCGAGCTGCGACGCGGCCGATCACCCGGGCACGTTGTACGGCGTGACGACCTGAATCGGGCTCGGCCGGGCGGGTTCGACCGGCAATGCGCCATGCTGCTGCAGGATCTGACGAATGGCAAGCCGGGCGTCGGCGCGTAGGTCGTTGTGCAGCACCACCGAGACGCGACCGTCGCGCAGCAGCCGACGGTTGTCGGCGTCCAGGTCGTGCGCGACGAACACCCGGCAGGGGCGGCCCAACGCCTCGAACGCGGCCACCGTCGCGGTGTTGCCGCCCCCCACCGAGTACACCGCCTCCACCCCCGGATGCGCCTCCAGCGCGTCGAGGACCAGCCGCTCGTTGGCGGCGTCCATCCCGTCACTGTCGCTGACGTCGACGATGGCGCGTCCCGAACCGCGCAACCCGGCCCGAAAGCCCGCCTCGCGTTCACCTTCGCCGCGAAAGACCGTGCGGCTCAGGGTGATCAGCACGTCGGCCGAAGCCGAGCCGAGCCATTGGTCGGTGAGGTAGGCGGCCGTGACGCCGGCACCGTAGTTGTCGATCCCGACGTAGGCGCAGCGCGCGCTGCCCGGGACGTCGGTGGCATAGGTGACCACCGGGATGCCCGCGGCCACCAGCCCGTCCACCGCCTCGGTGACCTCGGGGACGTCCTGCGCCTTCAGGATCACCCCGTGGCTGCCGCGCAGGCGGGCCAGCGCCTCGAGCGTCGTGCCCGTCTCACCCGCCTCCCACAGCTGGAAGCGGGCCCGCACCAGGGCGGGCGCGAACGCCGGCAACTCGGCCTCGATGGCGGCGCGGAACTCGTCGGAGAACCGCCGCGGCGTCTGCATCACGACGTCGATCAGGAAGCGGCGCCCGTTGAGGCGCAGCTGGCTGCGTTGGGCGTCCAGATCGGCGATGGCCTGCATGACCTCGGCACGGGTGTTCTCCCGTACCCCGGCCCTGCCGTTGAGCACGCGGTCCACCGTCGCCTCGGACAGCCCGGATTGCTGGGCGATCTCGCGCACCTTGAACCGATGCGCCATGGCCCACCTCCATCCCGCGAGCAGACGCAAACGTGCGCCGGCTCCTGGCGCTTCGCGGACATTTGCGTCTGCTCGCGGGAGACGGTACGCGGCCTGAGGTGTTTTTGATGGTTTTCTGCTGTTGATCGTGGCGCCCGACACAGCAAGACTCGAGGCCATGAGCACCTCCCTCACCCCGCAGGCGTGGATCGACGACGCCGCCTGCGACCTGGCGGCGTTCCGCGCCCAGGTGCAGTGCGAGACGGTCCTCGGGGACTACCCCCACGCCACGGACGTGCGTCACGACGTGCTGGTGTACTCGGCGGAGACCCTGACGACGGCCCACCGCCAGTCGGTGCAGACCGAACTCATCCGCGCACTGGCCGACGGCCCCGGCGTCATCGTCGTCGAGGGCGCCGTCGACCAGGACGTCGTCGGGGCCGCGACGGCGGCGTTCACCGCGATCATCGACGAGCAGCGCGCGGCGGGCGGCGCCGCGGGCGACCACTTCGGCGCGGCGGGCGCCAACGACCGCATCTGGAACGCCGCCCAGAAGCTCGCCGTGCACTCCCCCCGCGTCTTCGCCGAGTACTACGCCGCCGACGCGCTCGCGGTCGTGTGTCAGGCGTGGCTGGGTCCGCGCTACCAGATGACGTCGCAGGTGAACGTCGTCAATCCCGGTGGCGCAGCCCAGGTTCCGCACCGCGACTATCACCTGGGCTTCGTCGACCCCGACCACCTGCGGGCCTACCCGGCGCACGTCCATCGGCTGTCGCCCACGCTGACCCTGCAGGGTGCGGTGGCCCACGGGGACATGCCGCTCGAGAGTGGCCCGACGATGCTGCTGCCGCACTCGCAACGCTTCACCGCGGGCTACGTGGCGTTCCATCGCCAGGAGTTCATCGACTACTTCGCACGACACCACGTCCAACTGCCGCTGCGCAGCGGCGACGCGGTGTTCTTCAACCCGGCGCTCTTCCACGGCGCGGGCACCAACTCGTCGGCCGACATTCGCCGCATGGCCAACCTGCTGCAGGTGTCGTCACCGTTCGGGCGGGCCATGGAATCGCTGGATCGCACGGCCATGGTCACCGCGGTGTACCCGCACCTGCTGGCGATGAAGGCCGAGGGCCGCCCCCACCGCGACCTCGCCAACGTCGTGAACGCCAGCGCGGAGGGCTACGCCTTTCCGACCAACCTCGACGCCGATCAACCCATCGGCAGCCTCGCGCCCCCGAGCCAGGTCGACACCGTGCTGGCCGCACTCGCACACGACCTCACCCCAGCCGAACTCGGCGAGGCACTCGCCGCACAGCAGGAACGGAGAATCCCATGACGACCCTCGGAGTGGTCGGACTCGGCCGCATCGGGGCGTTTCACACCGAAACGCTCTCGGGCCTCGACGGTCTCGACGGTCTGATCGTCACCGACGAGCGGGCCGACGTCGCCGCCGCAGTGGCGGCCAAACACGGCGTCACGGCCGTCGACACCGTCGACGACCTGCTGTCGGCGGGCATCGACGGTGTCGTCATCGCCGCGGCCACCCCGGCACACGCCGAGCTGACGCTGGCCGCCGTGCGTCGCGGCATCCCGACGTTCTGCGAGAAGCCCATCGCCTCGACGGCGGTCGAGAGCGCACGCGTGGCCGCCGAGATCGCGGCGACCGGCGTGCCGGTGCAGGTGGGTTACCAGCGCCGCTTCGACGGGGCCTTCGCCGCCGCCAAGCGGGCCGTCGACGGCGGCGGCCTCGGCAGGCTGCACACCGTGCGCAGCACGACCATGGATCCGGCGCCCCCGCCAATGGAGTACATCGCGGGCTCCGGCGGCATCTTCCGCGACTGCGCCGTGCACGACTTCGACGTCCTGCGGTGGATCACCGGCCAGAACGCCGTCGAGGTCTACGCCACCGGCACGGTCCAGGGCGACCCGGCGTTCGCCGAGTACGGCGACGTGGACACCGCGGCCGTCGTGGTCACCTTCGACGGCGGTGCGCTGGGCGTGGTCTCCAACGCCCGCTACAACGCCCGCGGGTACGACTGCCGGCTGGAGATCCACGGCTTCGACGACAGCGTGGTCGCCGGCTGGGACCAGGGTGCGCCCGTGCGCAACGTGGACGCCGGCACCACGTTCCCCGAAGGACCGGCCCACCACTTCTTCATGGACCGGTTCACCGAGGCGTTCCGCACGGAACTCGCCGCATTCGTCGCCGTCGCCAAGGGCGGCGACATCCAGGGCGCCACGGTGGCCGACGCGGTGGAAGTCGCGTGGCTGGCCGAGGCCGCCACCGAGTCACTGCGCCGCAAGGCGCCGGTGCGCATCGCGGAGGTACGGAACTCGTGACCACGACCATCAAGATCGCCGGGGCGCCCATCTCGTGGGGGGTCTGCGAAGTACCCGGCTGGGGACATCAGTTGAGCCCCGACCGCGTGCTCGGCGAGATGCGCGCCGCGGGGCTGAGCGCCACCGAACTGGGGCCCGAGGGTTTCCTGCCGACGGACCCCGCCGCGCTGGCCGAGACGCTGCGCCACCACCAGCTGTCGTGCGTCGGCGGCTTCGTGCCCGTCGTGCTGCACGACGCGGATCACGACCCCGAGACGGACCTGCTGGGGTCCCTGGCCGCCCTGAAGGCGGCCGGCGCCGGGGTGGCGGTGCTCGCGGCGGCGACGGGATCCGACGGGTACGACACCCGGCCGGAACTCGACGACGACCAGTGGGCGACGCTGCTGGCCAACCTCGACCGGTTGGCGGCCGTGGTCGCCGACGCCGGCCTGCTCGCGGTGCTGCACCCGCACGTGGGCACCATGGTCGAGACCCGCACCGACGTCGACCGGGTGCTGGCGGGATCGACCATCCCGCTGTGCCTGGACACCGGACATCTGATGATCGGCGGCACCGATCCGCTGGAGCTGGCCAAGGCCGTGCCCGGGCGCATCGCGCACACGCACCTCAAGGACGTCGACGCCGCCCTGGCCGCCCGCGTCCGCTCCGGCGAGCTGACCTACACCGACGCGGTGAAGGCGGGCATGTACACCCCGCTCGGCACCGGTGACGTGGACATCGCGGGTATCGTCTCGGTGTTGCAGGACAACGGTTTCGAAGGATGGTACGTGCTGGAGCAGGACACCATCCTGACCGCCGAACCCGCCGACGAGGGCCCGGTGCGCGACGTGCTGGCCAGCGTGGCGCACCTGCGCGCGGTGGTGTCATGACCGACGCACTGCGCATCGGCGTGCTGGGTGCCTCCCGCATCGCCGAGTCCGCCATCGTCGGCCCCGCGGCCGAACTCGGTCACCGGCTGGTGGCCGTGGCGGCGCGCGACCGTGGCCGCGCAGAGGCATTCGCCGAGGAACACGGCGTGGAAGGAGTCGTCGACGACTACCAGGCCGTCGTCGACCACCCCGACGTCGAGGTGATCTACAACCCGCTGGCCAATGCGCTGCACGCGCCCTGGAACCTGGCCGCCATCGCGGCAGGCAAGCCGGTGCTGAGTGAGAAACCGTTCGCGCGCAACGCATCCGAGGCCCAACGGGTGGCCGACGCCGCGACGACGGCGGGCGTGCCGGTGCTGGAGGGCTTCCACTATCTGTTCCATCCCGTCACTCAGCGGGCGTTCGGCCTCGCGGCCGACGGGTCGCTGGGCGACGTCACGCGGGTCGAAGTGCGCATGGGCATGCCGGCTCCGGGTGCCGACGATCCCCGCTGGTCCTTCGACATGGCAGGGGGTGCCCTGATGGACCTGGGATGCTATGGGCTGCACGTCATGCGCACGCTGGGGCGGATGGCGGCGCCGGGCATCGGCGGGGCCCCGGTCGTCGAGAGGGCCCGCGCCGAGGTGCGGGAACCCGACGTCGAGCCCCATGTCGACGCGCGATGCGACGTGGAGTTCTCCTTCCCCGGCGGCGCCACCGGGTTGTCGACGAATTCGATGCTGGACGAGGCGTTCTCGTTCACGATCGCGATCACGGGGACGGCGGGCGAGGTGCTGGTGCACGACTTCATCCGCCCTCACCTCGACGACCGCGTCACCGTCCGAACCGGCACCACGACCACCGTCGAGACGCAGGGCCGCCGTTCCAGCTATGCCCACCAACTGGAGGCGTTCGCGGCCCACGTGCGTCACGGCACACCGTTGCCGATCAACCTCGAGGACGCGGTGGCCAACATGGCGTTGATCGACGACGCGTATCGCGCGGCCGGGTTGCCGCCGCGGGGTTAACGCCCCTCGAAGCGGGCGGCGAGCGCGGTCAGCGTGTCCTCGATGCCTTCGGCGTTCTTGCGGGGCATGCCGAGCAGTTCGAGCACGAAGGGCACCTTGGCCGTGGAGTAGTCGAACGTCTCGGTGACCTTGGTGGTGCCGGCTCCGACCTCGGCGAGTTCCCAGCGCCACGTGTGCCCCATGGGGTGCCGCCATTCCACGACGCGGTCGTCCTCCACCCGTGTGGCCGTCGACGTGATCTTGTAGGGCACGCCGTACTGCGTCATCCCGACGGTGAACTCGTCCCCCACCTGCAGCCGGTGCGGACCCTTGACGTCGACGTCGCGCACCGTGCCGGACCCGTCGATCTCGGGGTGCCGGTGCGGGTCGACGATCAGCGCGAACACCTCGGCGATGGGCGCGGCGACCTGCACGCTGCGGCTCACGCTGCGCGGCCCCGCGTTCTCTGTCTTGAGCGTTGACGTGGTCATGTCGGCCAGATACCCGTCGGACCCGAGCGTCAACCTCGGGACCCGAGTGCGACGTCGGCGCGGTGGCCTTCGCCACCGCGCCGACGTCGAGGGACGCTACTTCGAGCCGCGCAGCTCGTGGGACAGGGCCTCCAACTCGTCGCCGCCGGCCATCTGCTGCGTGAGGTGCTCGAGCGTGATCTCGTCGTAGCTGCAGTCGAGCTTCTGGCGCCCGCGGTTCAGCAGCACGAAGTGATCACCCACCATGTGGGCGTGATGCGGATTGTGCGTGATGAAGACGACGCCGAACCCGGCTTCCTTGGCGGCGGTGATGTACTTCAGCACCACCCCCGACTGTTTGACGCCGAGCGCGGCCGTCGGCTCGTCGAGGATCAGCACGCGGGCGCCGAAGAACACCGCGCGGGCGATCGCCACGCACTGCCGCTGACCGCCGGACAGCGATCCGATGGGCGCGTCGACGTCGGGCAGATCGATGCCCATCTTCGACAGTTCGGTGAGCGTGGTGGCTCGCATCGCGTTGGCGTCGAGGGAGAACGGGAACGTCTTCCTGCGCAGCTCCTGGCCGAGGAAGAAGTTGCGCCACACCGGCATCAGCGGGACGACGGCCAGGTTCTGGTACACCGTGGCGATGCCCTTGCCGAGCGCGTCGGCGGGTGACGCGAACCGGGTGGGTTCGCCGTCGACGAGCAACTCGCCGTCGGTCTGCTGGTGCAGGCCGGCGATGATCTTGATCAGGGTCGACTTGCCCGCACCGTTGTCACCGAGGATCCCGGTGACCTCGCCGGCGTGCACCCGCAGACAGATGTCCTTCAGGGCGGTGATGTTGCCGTAGGTCTTGCCGACGTTCTTGAGTTCGACGAGCGGCACCTTGGTGCCGTCGGACGGGGCCTCGTGGGTTGCGTGATCGACGGTCGTGGTCATCGGGTCACCTCTTCGCGGCGTAGTTACGGAAGGCGTTGTTGGCGACCACCGCGAACAGCAGCATCGCGCCCAGGAAGAACTTGAACCAGTCGGGATCCCAGCCGGCGTAGACGATTCCCTGGTTGGTCATGCCGAAGATGAAGGCGCCGACGGCGGCCCCGATGGCGGTGCCGTAGCCGCCGGTGAGCAGGCAGCCACCGATGACGGCGGCGATGATGTAGAAGAACTCGTTGCCGATGCCCTGGCCGGACTGCACGGTGTCGAACGCGAACAGCAGGTGCATGCCCACGAACCAGCCGCAGAACCCGACGAACATGAACAGACCGATCTTGACCTTCGTCACCGGGACGCCGACGGCGCGGGCACTGTCGGCGTCGCCGCCGACGGCGAAGATCCAGTTGCCGATCTTGGTGCGGAACAGCACGTAGGTGGCGATGAGGGTGAACACGATCCACCACAGCACCGTCACGCGGATGCCCGCGCCGAAGACCGTGAAGGTCGACGAGAACACCTTCTGCGCCGAGGCCCAACCCTCCATGTTGCTCACGCTCTGCGTGGCCACCTGCCCGGCAAGGAGTTTGGTGACCGCGAGGTTGATGCCCGCGAGCATGAAGAACGTGCTCAACGTGATCAGGAAGCTGGGGATCTTGGTCTTCATCACCAGGAATCCGTTGAGGAATCCCACGCCGAGCGCCAGGACGAGCGCCAGCGCGGCACCGACCCAGAGGTTCAGGTGCAGGTTGTAGGCCAGCATGGAGGCCGCCAGCGAACTGAAGGTCACCGCGACGCCCGCGGACAGGTCGAACTCCCCGCCGATCATCAGCAGCGACACGCCGCACGCCATGATGCCGATGGTGGAGCTGGCGTAGAGGATCGTGGCGATCGACGACGCCTGCAGGAACGGGTCGGCCACGACCGAGAACAGCACGAAGATGCCGATGGCGCCGATGGTGGCGCCGATCTCGGGCCGAAGGATCAAGCGTTGCAGGCGATTGCGTTCCTTGACGCGTTCGTCACGCACCACCTCGTGCTTCGAGACGTCCAAGGCTTCCTGGGTAGTCATGAGTGGGCTCCTGGTCCCTAGCGGGTTCCGGCCTTGGCCAGATCTGCGATGGCGTCGATGTTGGACTGGTCGATGAACGACGGGCCGGTCAACGTGGCCTCGCCACCACCGATGAGGTTCTTGTTGTTCAGGTACAGCCACAGTCCGTCGATGGCGAGGTAGCCCTGCAGGTAGGGCTGCTGATCGACCGCCCACTGCACCTGGCCGCCCTTGATGGCGTCGACGAGGGCGGCGTTGGTGTCGAACGTGACGATCTTGGCACTGCTGCCCGCGTTACCCGCGGACTTGACGGCGGTGAGCGCGATCGGCGCACCCAGGGCGACCACGTGGTCGACGGTCGGGTCTTGCTGCAGCTTGGCGGTGATGGTCGCCTCGACCGAGGGCATGTCCTTGCTGTTGACGTTCAGGATCTCGGTCTGGCCCTTGAAGCCTTCCTTGACACCGGCACAGCGGGTTTCGAGCGCCACCTGACCCTGCTCCTGGATGACGCAGATGACCTTCTTGGCGCCGTCGGCGTTGAGCTTCTCACCGGCCGCGACCCCGGCCAGCTTCTCGTCCTGGCCGAAGTACTCCTGGACGCCCATGGCCTTCCAGTTGTCGTAGCCGGAGTTGAAGGCCACCACGGGGATGCCCTTGTCGAGGGCCGCCTTCACCGCGGGCGCCATGGCGTCGGGCTTGGCGAGCGTGACGGCGATGCCGTCGACGCCGCTGTCGATCGCGCTCTGCACCAGATTGGCCTGCGCGGGGGCCTCCGGGTCGTTGGAGTACCGCAGCTCGATGTTGTCCTTCTTGGCGGCCGCCTCGGCGCCCTTGCGGATGAGATCCCAGAAGGAGTCGCCGGGCACCTCGTGGGTGATCATCGCGACGGTCATGCGCGGGGTGTCGACGGTACCGCCGCCCCCACCGCCGGCGGACGTCTCGGGCTTGCCCCCGGTCGACGAGCACGACACCACGGCCACCGCCAGCACTCCCGCTCCGGCGAGCGCCGCGAGCCGCGTGAACCCCTTGCGCCGATCGTTCTTCGCGCACGTGCTCATAGAGTGTTTCTCCTTGTCCTCGGATCACCGTGGTGCGGAGCCGACCCCGTAGGCCGGTGCCGAGCATCACGCCTGTGTCCTGATGTAATACGGCTCACATCCGAAAGTCAAGACTTTGTTCGGACATTAGGACTGCATATCAAATACGGCGACGGCACGCGAGCCTCGACGAGGCCAGGAGACACCAGGCCAAACGACCTGCCGGACAACCACTTTCGGACAGACACCGGCGCGCAGCCGGCCCCCGGCCGCCGGCTCAGCGGTCGACGAGGGTGGTCTCGAAGTAGTAGCGCGAGGCCCGATAGCAGTGACTTCCGAACTCGACGGCCTTGCCCGAGTCGTCGAAGGCCGTGCGGGTCATGGTGAGCAACGGGGCGCCCACCTTCTCGTCGAGCAAGCCGGCCTCGGTCTTGTCGGCCGGCTTGGCCCCGATGCGCTGCCGGGCCAGCCGGATGTGCACGCCACGGGAGCGCAGGGCCTGGTACAGACCGCTGGCCTCCAGCTCCGCCGCGTCGGGAGCCAGCTCCGCAGGGAGGTGGTTGGTCATCACCGCCAGCGGTTCGCCGTTGGCGCACCGCAGCCGCTGGATGGTGACGATCTCCCGATCGGCGTTCAGATTCAGCTCGGCGGCGACGTCGTCGTCGGCGACGCCCGTCGAGTAGTCCAGCAGGCGCGTCGTGGGTTCCTGCCCGGCGCGCGCGAGATCGTCGAAGAGGCTCGTCAGCTCGACTCTGCGGTGCACGGGGTTCTGCACCACCTGGGTGCCGACGCCGCGCTTGCGCACCAGCAGACCCTTGTCGACCAGCTCCTGGATGGCGCGGCGCGTCGTCGGCCGCGACAGCGTCAGCCGGCTCGCGAGCGCGAGTTCGTTCTCGAATCGGTCACCGGGCGCCAGTTCGCCACTGCGGATGGCAGCCTCGATCGCCTGTGCCAGTTGGTAATACAGCGGCACCGGGCTCGACCTGTCGAGTTCGACCGTCAGGGGCACGTCGCCTCCCATCTGCAAGACCTGGTCAGGTGAGCCGAAGCCTAACATCGCTTGACCGAAAGTCAGAATGTCAGGACAAACTATTGACAGCACCGAGTGACGCGAGGCACAGTCGTCTTCGGACCTCCACACCATCGGCAACGGCAACGGGATCGGCAACGGCCCGACCATCTTCTGGGAGCCACCATGACCTACGACGACTCGTCACCCATCGACGATTCCGCAACCCATGACCGCGAGCAACCGTTCGACGTCGTCGCCATCGGACGCAGCGGCGTCGACGTCTACCCCTTGCAGACCGGGGTGGGACTCGAGGACGTCGAGACCTTCGGCAAGTTCCTCGGCGGCAGCGCGGCCAACGTGGCCGTCGCCGCGGCCCGGCTCGGCAACCGCACCGCGCTGATCTCCGGCGTGGGCAACGACCCGTTCGGCACCTACGTGCGCCACGAGCTGGCGCGCCTCGGCGTGGACAACCGGTTCGTCAGCACCCACGCCGAATACCCCACGCCCGTGACGTTTTGCGAGATCTTCCCGCCGGACCACTTCCCGCTGTACTTCTACCGCAAGCCGTCGGCACCCGACCTTCAGGTCACCGCCGACGACGTCGACCTCGACGCGGTCCGGTCCGCTCGGTTGTACTGGTCCACGGTCACCGGACTGTCCGAGGAGCCCAGCCGCAGCGCACACTTCGCCGCCTGGGAGGCTCGATCGGGCGCCACCGGCCGTACGCCCTTGACCGTGCTCGACCTCGACTACCGGCCGATGTTCTGGGCCACCCCGGCCGCGGCCACCGAGCAGATCCAGCGCGCCCTGCACCACGTCACGGTCGCCGTCGGCAACCGCGAGGAGTGCGAGATCGCGGTCGGAGAGACCAATCCGCACCGCGCCGCCGACGCGCTGCTGGACCTGGGCGTCGAACTGGCGATCGTCAAGCAGGGCCCGCGCGGGGTGCTGGGCAAGACCCGCCACAGCTCGGTCACCGTGCCGCCCAACGAGGTCGACGTGGTCAACGGGCTGGGCGCCGGAGATGCGTTCGGCGGCAGTCTGATCCACGGTCTACTGCACGGCTGGCCCCTGGAGAAGACGCTGCGGTACGCCAACGCCGCGGGTGCCATCGTGGCATCCCGGTTGGAGTGCTCGACGGCCATGCCGCACGCGGCCGAGGTCGCCGAACTCGCGGAGAAGACCGCCGAGGAGGCCGTCAATGTCTAGCATCACCGATTACGCGTCGCTGACCACGGTGCGCGCCACCGATCCCGGTGCCGTGGCCCGCGCCTGGGCCGAGCGCGCAGGCAGGCCCACCGTCCAGGGCGACGGACAGCTCATGATCGTCGCCGCCGACCATCCCGCCCGGGGCGCACTCGCGGTCGGCTCGCGCCCCACGGCGATGAACAGCCGCGCCGACCTGCTGGACCGGCTGCGCGCGGCGCTCGCCGACCCCGGCGTCGACGGCGTGCTGGCGACGGCCGACATCCTCGACGATCTGGTGCTACTGGGCGCTCTGGAGGACAAGGTGGTGTTCTCCTCGTTCAACCGTGGCGGCCTGGCCGGATCGGCGTTCGAGTTCGACGACCGGATGACGGGCGCCACCGCCGCGTCGACCGCCGCCGCCAAGATGAACGGCGGAAAGATGCTGTGCCGCATCGCACTCGACGACCCCGGCACCGTGGCGACCACGAGCGCGTGTGCGCAGGCCGTCGACGACCTCGCCGCCCACGGGCTCATCGCGATGGTCGAACCGTTCATGTCCCGGCGCGTCGACGGCAAGGTGCGCAACGACCTGTCCCCCGACGCGGTGATCAAGTCGATCCACATCGGCCAGGGCCTCGGCTCCACGTCTGCCTACACCTGGATGAAGCTGCCCGTCGTCGACGAGATGGACCGCGTGATGGAGGCGACGACGCTGCCGACGCTGCTGCTCGGCGGTGATCCCGCCGATCCCGACGAGGCCTTCGCCAGCTGGGAGAAGGCCCTGGCGCTGCCGGCCGTGCGCGGGTTGATCGTCGGGCGCACCCTGCTCTACCCACCCGACGACGACGTCGCCGGTGCCGTGTCCACTGCCGTCGCGATGGTGAGGTGAGCATGAACTCGACGTGGTACGTACCGGCGCGCAGCGCGACGCCGCCCTTGACCGTCGACGTCACGCCGGAGTCGGCGGGGTGGTCGGAATCCTCGCTGCGGGTCGTCGAACTCGGTGATTCCGGGTCGTTCGAGGCGACCACCGGGCCGACCGAGGTGATGATCCTGCCGCTGGCCGGGGGCGGCAGCGTCGCGTGCGGCGATCAGACCCTGGTCCTCGAGCCCAGGGGATCGGTGTTCGACGGCCCCTCGGACATGGTCTACCTCGGCATCGAGCAGGACTACGTGCTGTCCGGCCACGGCCGGTTCGCGATCTGCGGCGCGCGGGCCGCCAGTGCGTATCCCAACCGTCGGGTGGCCGCCGCCGACGTCCCGATCGAACTGCGCGGCGCGGGCAACTGCAGCCGGCAGGTGCACAACTTCGGCACGGCGACCGCCTTCGAGGCCGACTCACTGATCGCGTGCGAGGTGATCACCCCCGGCGGCAACTGGTCGAGCTACCCCGCGCACAAACACGACGAGAACAGCGACGTCGAGACCCAACTCGAGGAGATCTACTACTTCGAGATCGACGACGGCCCGACCGGCACACCGGGATTCGGCTACCACCGCGTCTACGGCACGCCGCAGCGCCCGATCGAGGTGCTCGAGGAGGTGCGCAGCGGCGACGTCGTGCTGGTGCCCCACGGCTACCACGGCCCCTCCATCGCCGCACCCGGCCACCACATGTACTACCTCAACGTCATGGCCGGTTCCGGACCCACGCGGGCCTGGCTGATCTGCGACGACCCCGACCACACGTGGCTGCGCGAGAGCTGGGAGCACCAGCAGATCGATCCGCGGCTGCCGCTGCACGAGACCCGAGGAGTCTGAAGCCATGGTGTCCACCGCGCCGAAGTCGACGGACAAGCTCGTCGACACCGAACCGACCGTCCGACTCACCGTCGCCCAGGCCACCGTCGCGTTCCTGGCCAAGCAGTACGTGGAGCACGACGGCGTGCGCACGAAGTTCTTCGCCGGGGCCCTCGGCATCTTCGGTCACGGCAACGTGGCGGGAATCGGTCAGGCGCTGCTGCAGGACGAGGTCGAATCCTTGCGCGCCGGAACCGAACCCGCCCTGAAGTACGTACTCGGCCGCAACGAACAGGCCATGGTGCACACCGCCGTCGCCTACGCCCGCCAACGGGACCGGCTGCAGACGTGGGCCGTCACCGCCAGCGTGGGGCCCGGATCCACCAACATGCTGACCGGCGCCGCGCTCGCGACCATCAACCGGTTGCCGGTGCTGCTGCTGCCGTCGGACACCTTCGCCACCCGCGTGTCATCGCCCGTACTCCAGGAACTCGAGCTGCCGTCATCGGGTGACGTGACGGTCAACGACGCGTTCAAGCCGCTGTCGCGCTACTTCGACCGCGTCTGGCGGCCCGAGCAACTGCCCGCGGCGCTACTCGGTGCCATGCGCGTGCTCACCGATCCGGTGGAGACCGGCGCGGCGACGGTGTCGATTCCGCAGGACGTGCAAGCCGAGGCGCACGACTGGCCGGAATCGCTGTTCGCCGAACGCACGTGGCACGTCGCGCGGCCCATGCCCGAACGCTCGATGATCGCCAAGGCCGCAAACGTGATCCGTGCGGCCCGGCGGCCGCTGATCGTCGCCGGCGGCGGGGTGCACTACGCGTTCGCCGAAGACGCCCTGGCGGCGTTCGCGGCGGCGACCGGGATTCCGGTCGCCGAGAGTCAGGCGGGCAAGGGCTCGTTGCGCTTCGATCACCCGCAGAGCGTCGGTGCCATCGGTTCCACCGGCACCACGGCCGCCAATGCGCTGGCGGCCGACGCCGACGTCGTCATCGGGATCGGCACGCGCTACAGCGACTTCACCTCCGCGTCGCGCACCGCGTTCAACGACCCCGACGTGCGTTTCGTCAACGTCAACGTGGCCTCGCTGGACTCGGTCAAGCAGGGCGGCATCAGCGTCGTCGCCGACGCCCGCGAGGCCGTCGAGGCGCTCGGTGCCGCACTGGGCGACTACGTCGTCGCCGACGAATACCGTTCTCGGGTGCGAGAACTCGCTACCGAGTGGGAGGACACCGTCTCGGCGGCGTACGCCACCGAGGACGGCGCGCAGCTCAACCAGAGCCAGGTCATCGGGCTGGTGAACACGCTCTCGGACCCCCGCGACGTCGTGGTGTGCGCGGCCGGCTCGATGCCGGGCGACCTGCACAAGCTGTGGCGCACCCGCGACCGCAAGGGGTATCACGTCGAGTACGGGTTCTCCTGCATGGGATACGAGATCGCCGGCGGCATCGGCGTCCGCATGGCCGCCCCCGACCGGGACGTGTTCGTCATGGTGGGCGACGGCTCCTACCTGATGATGGCCACCGAGATCGCGACCGCCGTCCAAGAGGGTGTCAAGATCATCCCGGTCCTGGTGCAGAATCACGGATTCGCCTCCATCGGTGGACTTTCCGAGTCGCTGGGGTCTCAACGCTTCGGCACCGCCTACCGGTATCGCAGCGACGACGGCCGGCTCGACGGCGCCACGCTGCCCGTGGATCTGGCCGCCAACGCGGCAAGCCTGGGCGCCGAGGTCATCAGGGTCGCCACCGCCGCCGAGTTCGCCGACGCGGTCAAGGTGGCCAAGGCCGCCGATCGCATCACCGTCATCCACGTGGAGACCGATCCGCTCGTCTACGCGCCGGACAGCCACTCCTGGTGGGACGTTCCGGTCAGCCAGGAGTCCACGCTGGAATCCACCCGGTCCGCGTATCAGCGCTACGCGGACTGGAAGAAGGTTCAGCGTGCCCTGCTCAAGCCCTCGGACCGGCCATCGGATCGCTAGCCGTCGAGCAGGACACGTACCCCTGCGCGGTCGACGCCCCCCTGCCCGTCGCCACGCGCACCCAGACATACCTGGGCGCGTGTGGCGTCCCCTCCGTTCGATTCACCTAGCGGCCACTTTTCCTTGGGAGAGAACGACATGACCGATCTCCGCGTCGCCGTCCTCGGCGTCGGCATCATGGGCGCCGACCACGTCGCCCGCCTGAACACCAAGATCTCCGGCGCCCAGGTGGCCGTCGTCAACGACTTCGTCACCGAGAAGGCCGAGCAGATCGCCGCCGGCATCGACGGGTGCCGGGCCGTCGTCGACCCGCTGGACGCCATCGCCGACCCGGGAGTCGACGCGGTGGTGCTGGCCACCCCCGGCCCGACACACGAGAAGCAGTTGCTGGCGTGCCTGGAGCACGGCAAGCCAGTGCTGTGCGAGAAGCCGCTCACCACCGACGCCACCACCTCGCTGCACGTGGTCAAGCGTGAGGCCGAATTGGGCAGACGCCTGATCCAGGTGGGCTTCATGCGCCGCTTCGACCACGAGTACACCCGGCTCAAGGCGCTGCTGGACTCCGGTGACCTCGGACGTGCCCTGGTGCTGCACTGCGCGCACCGCAACCCCGCCGTGCCACCGTCGTTCGACAGCGCCATGGTGGTGCGGGACTCGCTGGTCCACGAGGTCGACGTCACCCGGTTCCTGTTCGACGAGGAGATCACCTCCATCCAGATCATCAAGCCCGCAGCCAATCCCGGCGCCCCCGAGGGGCTGGTCGATCCGCAGATCGCGATCATGCGGACCGCGTCGGGCAAGCACGTCGACGTCGAGCTCTTCGTCACCACCGGCGTCGCCTACGAGGTGCGCACCGAGGTCGTCGCCGAGAAGGGCAGCGCCATGATCGGTCTGGACGTGGGCCTGATCCGCTCGTACGGCAACGGCGTGCGCGGCGGGCAGATCACGCCCGGCTTCCGGGAGCGCTTCGGGCAGGCCTACGACACCGAGTTCCAGCGCTGGGTGCACGCCGTCCGCGCCGGCGCCGCCACGGGTGACCACACCGACGGCCCGACGGCCTGGGACGGTTACGCCGCGGCTGCGGTGTGCGCGGCCGGCGTCGAGTCGCTCGACAGCGGCAGGCCGGTCGAGGTCACGATGGTCGAGCGAGCGTCCATCCCGGGAGCGTGACCATCACGTCGAGGTACGGCTCGTCACGTCGAAACCACGGTTGCTGACCCGTCTTCCGAGTCGAAACGTCACCAACCGCACGCTCGGCGGCGATGGTCGACCACGCGGCGGCTCTGGGGTCGACTCCGACCGAACGGGTACCCGGCGGGCATGTCGAAGCTCCTGTCCTGCCTGACGGTTGCGACCGTCCTGACCGCCTGCAGCGCGGCGCCCCCGGAGTCTGCTCCGCCACCGGCCGCCGCACCCGCCACCACGACCGGCCTGCTGCCACCCGGCGTCCCGACGGAAGGCACCCGCCCCCCGGCGGACGGCCTGCCGCCACCCGCCGAACCACGCCGCGCTCCTGCGCCTTCGGGGCCCGTCCCGGGTATGCAGATTCCGGTCGGCGACGCTCCCGAGGGCATCGTCGCCGACGAACGGACCCGGACGGTGGCCGTCGCCAAGCGCAATCCCGACGAACTGGTCCTCATCAACGCCGACACCGGCGTGATCACCGGCCGGACGCCGCTGCCGGGGGCGGTTCGCCATCTGCAGTTGGCCAAGCCGGGTGGCCCGGTCCTCGTCCCCGTGGAGAGCGCGAACGCGCTCGTCCGCGTCGACCTCCCACGGGGCTCCGCCGAACCGCGACTGATCACCGGGACCATCCCGCACGACGCCGCAGAGGCACCCAACGGGACGGTGTTCGTCGGCAACGAGCACGGCGGCACGGTCACCGTGGTCCGCGGCGACCAGATCGTCAAGGTGTTCACCGACAGCGTGCAACCCGCAGGCCTCGCCGCGACGGGCAACCGGATGGGACTGCTGGACGTCCGCAAGAACGACCTCACGATCTACGACACCGACGCGCTGACCATCCTCGGTTCGGTCCCCGCCGGAGACGGTCCGACCCACCTCGTCGCCGACCGCCACGGCAGGCTGATCGCCACCGACACCCGCGGCGACGCGATCCGCGTCTTCAGCACCGAACCGCGGGAACTGGCTCACGTGGCGCACGTCGGCGGCCCGTACGGCATCACCTACGACCCGACGCGCGACCTGCTCTGGGTGGCCTCGTCGGGAACCAACGAGGTGATCGGTTACGACATGGCGCAGGACACCCCCCGCGAGGTCAAGCGCGTGGCCACCGTGCAGAACCCCTACACGGTGGCGGTCGATCCGCTGACGGGGCGACTGTTCGTCGCCGGCGTCACCGCCGGGGTCGTCCAGGTCGTCGACCCCACCTGAGCGCCCGAACTAGGCTGGGCGTCATGGGTAGGGTCACCGCCCGCCGCAAGGCGAGCCACCTCACCGCGGACACCGCGTCGACACGCGCCGAGACGCTGGCCGTCGAGGAACCGTTGGAGATCCGCCTCAACGGCACCGCCATCACCGTCACGATGCGCACCCCCGGATCCGACGTGGAACTGGCCCAGGGGTTCCTGCTCACCGAGGGCGTGATCGGCAAGCGCGACGACATCGCCCGCGTCGCCTACTGCCGGGGCGCCACCGACGACGGCGTGAACACCTACAACGTGCTCGACGTGACGCTCGCTCCCGGCGTACCCATGCCCGACGTCGACGTCACCCGCAACTTCTACACCACGTCGTCGTGTGGCGTGTGCGGCAAGGCGTCGATCGACGCCGTCCGCACCGTCAGCAGACACTCCCCCGGCGACGACCCCGCCGTCGTCACCGCCGAGGCGCTCACCGCCATGCCGGACCGGCTGCGCGCCGCGCAGAAGGTCTTCGCCGCCACCGGGGGCCTGCACGGCGCCGCGCTGTTCGGCGTCGACGGCACGTTGGTGGCCGCGCGCGAGGACATCGGCAGGCACAACGCCGTGGACAAGGTCGTCGGGTGGGCCGTCGAGAACGAACGGGTGCCGCTGACCGGCACCGTGCTACTGGTCAGCGGCCGCGCCTCCTTCGAGCTGACGCAGAAGGCGGTGATGGCAGGCATCCCGATCCTGGCGGCCGTCTCGGCGCCGTCATCGCTGGCCGTGGACCTGGCCAGCCAGGCGGGCCTCACCCTCGTCGCGTTCCTCCGCGGCCGGTCCATGAACGTCTACACCAGAACCGATCGCGTGCGTCGCTGACGCTCGGCCGGGGACGCCGCCGGCGGCTAGGGTGACCCCGTGCCCGCCGACGCGACCGCCAAGACCACGGTCGGCGCGCGGGTGGTCGGCCTGTTCCGGATGCGGCCGTCGCCGCGGCGGTGGCCCAGCGGACTGCGCGCCGCGATCAGCACCGTGATCCCCATCCTCGTCGGCGGGGCGGCGGGGAACCTGGGTGCCGGCCTGATCGCGACGCTGGGCGCGTTCACGTGCCGCTTCGGAGGCGACCGGCCCTATCTGAACCGCGGTCTGCAACTCGCGATCATCGGTGCGGCCATGGCCGGGGCCGTCACCCTCGGCGCCTGGGTGGCACCGCTGCCCTGGCTGGCGGTGGTCACGGTATCGGCCATCGCGGTTGCCGCGGTGTGGCTCTGCTCGGCGTTGGCGGTCGGTCCGCCCGGGGCCTACATCTTCGTCATCGTCTGTGCGGCCGGGGTCGGGGTCTCGGCGTCTGGCCTGCCGCCGTGGCAGATCGGTCTGCTCGTGCTCGCCGGCGCCGCGCTGGCGTGGCTCACCCAGATGGCCGGCGCACTGGTCGATCCGCGAGGGCCGGAGAAGGCGGCCGTCCGGGTCGCTGGTGACGCGGTGGCCGCCGCGATCGAACGGCCCGACGACGTCGTGGCCCGCGGCCAAGCCGCTGCGGCGCTGTACCGCGGCTGGGACGTCCTGATCGGGTATCAACCGCTGGCGGCAGCGCCGGGCGGCACGCTCGATCGGCTGCGAGACGCCCAGCACGGGCTGCACGTGCTGTTCGCGACCGCGCTTCGGGCCGCGGCCGCCGGTCAGGCCGTGCCCTCCGACATCTCCGGGACCGCCGACATCTCCGGGACCTCCGACATCTCCGGGACCTCCGGGACCGCCGGGACCGCCGCCACCGCGCGAGCCCTCGGCCGACTCGCCGACGACCCCACGCGGATCGCGCACCGCGACCGCGACCGTGCCCCCCTGGGAGTGCCCACCGCCCGGGAACGGCTGCGCCACGCGGTGCGCGCGGGTGCACATACGCGGCGCGTCATGCTGCGCGTCGGCATCGCCGCACCCCTGGCCGGCGCCGCGGCCGCGCTGGCGGGGGCGGGCCACCTCTACTGGGCGATGGCGGCCGCCGTGCTGGTCCTGCACATGGGTGTCGACCGTGCCGCCACGCTGCGACGCGGCGCCGAGCGACTGGTGGGCACCTGGCTGGGGCTGGCCCTGGCCGCCGCCGTCCTGGTGCTGCACCCGCAGGGCTGGTGGCTCGCCCTGGTGGTGGGGGCATTGCAGTTCGTCATCGAGGTGCTGGTGACACGGAACTATGCGCTGGCCAGCGTCTTCATCACCTGCGCCGCGCTGACGGTGTCGACGGCCGCGCACCGCGTCGACGTCGGAGCCATCGTGATCGACCGCGCGCTGGACACCCTGATCGGCTGCGCCGTGGGCGTGGTGGTGTACCTGGCGTCGGCGTCGCGCCAGGAGGCGACGCGCGTGACGTCCGCCGTCGCCGACACGCTCGACCGCGTCGTCGCGGCGTCGCGGCACCTCGCCGACGGGCGGCCGGGCTCGTTGCCCGCCCGCGCGGCGCGCCGTGATCTGCAGCGAGCGGTCATCGAGTTGGCCGCCGCCCGCGATGCGGCGCGAAGCGGTTCACCGCGCCAACGCGCTGCCCTGGATGCGCTGGCCGCGACGGTGATCGCCACCGAACGCCTCGCCTATCTCGTCGTGTCCAGCTGCTGGGCCGCCGAGCACGGCGCACCCAACCTCCTCGCCGACGTCGACGCCGACGCGTACTGCGCGGCGCTGCAACGACTCTCGGATCGGGTTCGCGCCGGCGACCTCATCTCCGAGGATCTGGGCGCGCTCATTCCCACGATGAACCGAACGGGCCCCGGATCCTCAGATCCGGGGCCCGTTCGGTAGTCGATCGGAGGTGCGGCGTCAGGCGCTCTTGTCGCGCCGCTCGGACCGCGGCGACTTGCGCGGCACGATGGTCGGCAGCACGTTGTCCAGGACGGTCTCCTTGGTGACGACCACCTTGGCGACGTCGTCGCGGCTGGGGATGTCGAACATCACCGGATTGAGCACCTCTTCGAGGATCGCGCGCAGGCCGCGAGCACCGGTTCCCCGGTGGATGGCCTGATCGGCGACGGCCTCGAGGGCCTCCTCGGTGAACTCCAGCTCCACCCCGTCCATCTCGAAGAGTCGGGTGTACTGCTTGACCAAGGCGTTCTTGGGCTGCGACAGGATCTGCACCAGCGACTCGCGGTCCAGGTTCGTCACCGACGCCACGATCGGCAGACGCCCGATGAACTCGGGAATCAAGCCGAACTTGATCAGGTCCTCCGGCATCACGTCGGCGAAGTGGTCCTGCGTGTCGATCTCGGCCTTGGATCGCACCTCGGCGCCGAAGCCCAGACCCCGCTTGCCCACGCGGTCGGAGACGATCTTCTCCAGGCCGGCGAACGCACCCGCCACGATGAACAGCACGTTCGTGGTGTCGATCTGGATGAATTCCTGATGCGGGTGCTTGCGTCCACCCTGCGGGGGCACCGACGCCTGCGTGCCCTCGAGGATCTTCAGCAGCGCCTGCTGCACGCCCTCACCGGAGACGTCGCGCGTGATCGACGGGTTCTCGCTCTTGCGGGCGATCTTGTCGACCTCGTCGATGTAGATGATGCCGGTCTCGGCGCGCTTGACGTCGTAATCCGCCGCCTGGATCAGCTTGAGCAGAATGTTCTCGACGTCCTCGCCGACGTAACCCGCCTCGGTCAAGGCGGTGGCGTCGGCGATGGCGAACGGGACGTTGAGCATCTTGGCGAGCGTCTGCGCCAGGTAGGTCTTGCCACACCCGGTGGGGCCGAGCATCAGGATGTTCGACTTCGCCAGCTCGACGGGTTCGGCGCGCGAGTCGCGCGACTTCTCCCCGGCCTGGATGCGCTTGTAGTGGTTGTACACGGCGACGGCCAACGTGCGCTTGGCCGTGTCCTGGCCGATCACGTAGCCCTCGAGGAACTCCCGGATCTCCGCAGGCTTGGGCAGCTCGTCGAGCTTGACTTCGTCGGCGTCGGCGAGTTCTTCCTCGATGATCTCGTTGCAGAGGTCTATGCACTCGTCACAGATGTACACGCCGGGACCGGCAATGAGCTTCTTGACCTGCTTCTGGCTTTTCCCGCAGAACGAGCACTTCAGCAGATCACCGCCATCTCCAATGCGAGCCATAATCCTGCTGGCCTACTTTCTCGATCGCCGTCGATGTCTGTCGTCCGCGGATGGTGCCGGATGTGAAACCCGACGGTACCCGCTTGTTCGGTCGCCGTGCGACCGATAAAGCCGAATCGCCTCGGTGATATTCGGTCGCGTAGGAGGAGAACATATCCTCTGTCGCCCGCCCCGGCCGGTGGGACGCGCCACCGTGTCTCTGGCGTGTCGTGACCGTGGCCCGAATGGGCCCACCACCGCGGGGCGATCGGTACGCCGGAGCGCGCGCAGCGCTCCGGCTACCAACGTACCGTCCTGCCGGCGGATCGACCGGCGGGCAGGCTCACGCCTTCTGCGCGGAAAGCTTCCGGTACTCCAGCACGGTGTCGATGATCCCGTAGTCCTTGGCCTGCTCGGCGGTCAGGATCTTGTCGCGATCGGTGTCCTTGCGGACCGTCTCGGCATCCTTGCCGGTGTGCCGTGCCAGCGTCGTCTCCATCAGCGTGCGCATCCGCTCGATCTCCGCGGCCTGGATCTCCAGGTCGGAGAACTGCCCCTGAATGACGCCACCGAGCGACGGCTGGTGGATCAGCACACGGGCGTTCGGCAGCGCCAGGCGCTTGCCGGGCGTGCCCGCGGCCAACAGCACCGCGGCCGCCGACGCGGCCTGTCCGAGGCACACCGTCTGGATGTCGGCACGCACGTACTGCATGGTGTCGTAGATCGCCATCAGCGACGTGAACGACCCGCCCGGAGAGTTGATGTACATCGTGATGTCGCGGTCCGGGTCGAGCGATTCCAGCACCAGCAGCTGCGCCATGATGTCGTTCGCCGACGCGTCGTCCACCTGCACGCCGAGGAAGATGATGCGCTCCTCGAACAGCTTGTTGTACGGGTTGGACTCCTTGACGCCGAAGCTCGAGTGCTCGATGAACGACGGCAGGATGTACCGGGCCTGCGGCTGGACGCGAGCGTCCAGGGCCGGGTGGATCTGGTCGGTCATGGCTTCACTCCGTTGATGTTGGCGCTGGTGATGATGTGGTCCACGAAGCCGTACTCCAACGCCTCCTGCGCGGTGAACCAGCGGTCGCGGTCCGAATCGGCTTCGATGCGCTCGATGCTCTGGCCGGTGAACTCCGCGTTCAGCCGGAACATCTCCTTCTTGATCACCGCGAACTGCTCGGCCTGGATCGCGATGTCCGCGGCGCTACCGGTGACGCCGCCGAGCGGCTGGTGCATGAGGATGCGGGCGTGCGGAAGGGCGTGGCGCTTGCCCTTGGTGCCCGCGGCGAGCAGGAACTCGCCCATCGATGCGGCCATGCCCATGGCGTACGTCGCGACGTCGCACGGGGCGAGCACCATCGTGTCGTAGATCGCCATGCCCGCGCTGATCGAACCACCGGGCGAGTTGATGTAGAGGTTGATGTCCTTGGTGGGATCCTCCGCCGACAGCAGCAGGATCTGCGCGCACAGCCGGTTGGCGATGTCGTCGTCGACCTGCGACCCCAGGAAGATGATGCGCTCGGAGAGCAACCGCTCATAGACCGAGTCGACGAGGTTGAGCCCCGACGAGCTCGAACGCATGTCAGTCACGACTGGATACCTGCTTTCTCGAGTATTCGTACTCGCCATTCACGTCCACCGACACTAACCAACGCGCGCCGGATGGGAGTCCCCGAAGTGCCGCCGTTCGCTCACAGCGTCACCTCGCCGGCTCACTTCGCGTCGTCGGCCGTCTCGGCGTCGGTGGTCTCGTCGCCCGCGTCGTCGGCCGTCTCGTCGGCCGTCTCGTCGGTGCTGGCCAGCGCCGCGTCGGCGCCGGGCTGCCCCGACGGTCCGAAGAACTCCGCGGTGTCGATGTCGTTGCCGTCCGTGTCGGTGACCGTGGCGCCGTGGACCACGGCGGCGATGGTCAGACCGCGGCGGACGTCGGCGAACATCGCCGGCAGCTGATTGTTCTGCTGCAGCACCTGCAGCAGCTGCTGCGGCTCGATGCCGTACTGCCGCGACATCAGCACCAGCCGCTCGGTGAGGTCGTTCTGGCCGACCTCGATCTTCAACTCGTCGGCGACGGCGTCCATGAGCAGCTGCGTCTTGACGGCCTTCTCCGCGTTGCTGCGGTTGTCGGCGTCGAACTCCTCGCGGCTGCTGCCTTCCTTCTTCAGGGTCTCCTCGAAGGCGGCCTCGTCGTGGTCGAGCCCGTGGATGGCGTTGTGCAGGGTGTCGTCGACCTGCTGCTGCACGATGGCCTCGGGCAGGGGCACCTCGGTCTGGTCGAGCAGGGCCTCGAGGGCCTTGTCCCGGATCTGCTCGGCCTGGTGGATGCGCTTGACGCGCTGCACCTGCTCGACGAGGTTGGCCTTCAGCTCGTCGATGGTGTCGTATTCGCTTGCCAGCTGGGCGAACTCGTCGTCCGGCTCGGGCAGCTCGCGCTCCTTGACGGAGTTCACCTTGACGGTGACCTCGGCGTCCTCGCCGGCGTGCTCACCGGCGACGAGCTTGGTGGTGAAGGTCTTGGACTCGCCGGCCGCGAGGCCCTTGATGGCGTCGTCGAGACCGTCGATCAGGTTGCCGGAGCCGATCTGGTGGGACAGGCCCTCCGTCTTGGCATCGGCGACCTCTTCGCCGTTGACCGTGGCGGACAGGTCGATGGAGACGAAGTCGTCGTCACCGGCGGCGCGCTCGACGGCCTTGAGCGTGCCGAAGCGGGCGCGCAGGTTCTGCAGCTCGGTGTCGACCTCGTCGTCGGAGACCTCGATCGGGTCCACCTCGATCTTGAGGGCGGACAGGTCCGGCAGCGAGATCTCGGGGCGGACGTCGACCTCGGCGGTGAAGACCAGGTCCTGGCCGTACTCCTTGTTGGTGATGTCGATCTCGGGCTGCCCGAGGGGCTGCACCTCGGAGGTGGTGACGGCCTCGCTGTACCGGCCCGGCATGACCTCGCCGACCACCTGGTCGAACATGGCCTGCTTGTCGACGCGCTGCTCGAGCAGCTTCACGGGCACCTTGCCGGGACGGAAGCCGGGCAGTCGAACCGACTTGGCCATCTCCTTGTAGGCACGGGTGAAGTCGGGCTCCAGCTCAGTGAAGGGCACCTCCACGTTGATGCGAACCCGGGTCGGGCTCAACTTCTCGACGGTGCTCTTCACTGCTGTACTCCTTGCATGGTTGTCCGTTGCATGTACGTCCGATGTCGCGGTCTGTCGGGGTGACAGGATTTGAACCTGCGGCCTTCCGCTCCCAAAGCGGATGCGCTACCAAGCTGCGCTACACCCCGGTCTGTCGTGCCGACGAGATACTACGGCCTGGACACGCGACGCATTCAATTGGATTTGACTACGTCGTCGCCGGTACAGTCTGCGGTGCAGTGCACGCGGGCGTAGCTCAATGGTAGAGCCCTAGTCTTCCAAACTAGCTACGCGGGTTCGATTCCCGTCGCCCGCTCCACAGGTACCAGCGCAGAGGCCGTCAACCACCGGGTTGGCGGCCTCTCCCGTACCCCCGCCCTACCCCCGTAGCGGTATCGAACGCACGGTCACCATCGCTCACCACCAGACCTTCTGGCACCACTCACAGCCGAGCTGTCATGGCAATTCGAAGAGAATTCTCTGGCAGGACGAATAGAAAAAATGTGGCTAGCGTTGCCAAAGTGGCTAAAGATGCTGGTGAGGCGATTTTCACTCACGCATTGGAGTCAAGTCGGCGGCGACGTGGCAAATGACTTACATCGGTGTCATTAATAGCTGGCATAATCGGTTGCAAGGAAAGGCAGGTCAACGTCATGGCAACAGTAACCGAGCACTACGGCATCAGCGGGGACGTGCCGTTTCTCAATGTGCACGTCGACCGCGACAACCTCATTTTCCTCGACCCGAGCGCCATCAGAAACGACGCTTCATCGCGAGGTCGGGCCGCTTACCGGCAGTTGCGCTCGCTCTTTAGCCAAGTCGTGGCAGCTGCTCGGAGTGACGATCCCGTAGAACACGACCGGGGCCGCCAGCTTCTCCGCCACCTGCACGAGCCGAACGAGACGCGATTGGGCATGTCGCGCGGTGGTGCCCACGGCAAGGGGTTCGGCGACGAACTCTCCGACAGCTTCTGGGACGAGCTGCGGGCGAACCCCGCCTGTCAGAGCGCCGTCTTGGAACGTCTAGAGGACACACGCATCTTCTTGGGGCACGTTGGCGATGACCGGATCTCGGACATGACGACCCGCATCATCTTCAATGTTCTCGCCGAGTTCACGCAGGAGATGATGGGAATTTATCCCGCATTGCAGGCCGGGGCAACCACTAAGTCGAGCGACGTCTGGGTGGAGGGCACTGGTTGGCAGTCTCAGAACTTCACCCTCCCGCACTGCGCCGGAAAGCAACTGTTATTGGTTCCTCGCGAGTGGGTGTACTGGCGGACGCTGATGGAGCCCGTGCAGTTCTACAACCGCTTCGCCACCCAGGTCGTGCAAGACGAAACCGCGACCGTCGACAAGAAGGGCAAGCGGACGGCACGCTCAAAGCAGAGCATCAAGAAGGACAACCCTGCCGTGCGGCCACTCAACAACGCCAAGGCTGTCGAGTACAAAACCGAGCACGATCGTGATCTGTGCCGAGAGTATCGCGGCTTCGTCGACTCGAATTTTGAGCCGATGACCGCGGAAGAGGCCGCTCGACGCATGCGTTAGCCCCTTAACTGAATTACATTCCCCGCGTGAGCTTCTGACGCTGCAGTAGCCATGTGGTCGAGGGCGTCCATCGCATCAGCGTGATCGTCCTCCAACAGGTGCGCGTAGACCGACTCTGTCGTGCTGGGCTTGGAGTGGCCCATGAACCGGCTCACCTCAAACATCGGTCGCCCCGCCGCGATGCACAGCGACGCGTATGTGTGGCGTAGAGGGTGGAACTTCAGCCCCGGCGGGAGCAGCACGTTCGACCCGCTCGCAGCGGCGACGCGGTTCGCTCGCAACACTGCTGGACGGTACACCGCCTTGTAGAACGTCGCGTGGCGCAGCGGCGAGTTCCAGTCGAGGACCAACCGCGCCTCGGCGTCCTCCACCGATAGCCCCGCCAGGGCGTGTGCCTGCCGCGCGGCGACGCCCTTTGCGTCCTCGGTGTGACCGTCGTCGCCTGTGAAGGTCGCCCGCACACCCGCGGGACGGTCAACCAGCAAGGCCATCCCGGGGAACAACGGCGCACCCAGTTCTGCGCGACGCGGGTGGGTGGCCAGATAGTCGCGGAGGATCTTGCGGGTGTGCGCCGGGAGCGGCACCCGACGACGACTCCCCCGGGTCTTCGGGGCGACGTACCTCAGCTCACCGCCAAGCGTCGCCACCGTGCGCTGCACATTCACGTAACCGCCCCGGGCCGGGGCGTTCGGGTTGGCGGAGACCTTCGGCAGCGCGACGTCTCCCACCTGCAACCCTGCCAGCTCAGCAGCCCGCAGCCCCGACCACGCGGCCAGGTGGACCAGAACGTTGTACGGCCAAGGCGTAGCGGCAACGAGCGCCGAAACCTGAGCCGCGGTGAGGAACTGATCGGGGTCGTCCACGGTCACGTTGCGGCCGGTGTTGTGGTCGGTGGGCAACTTGATGTGCTTCTTCTCGACTGGGTTAGCGGGGATTCGCCCCTCCACGTACGCGAACGTCAACACCTGATGCACCAGGAAGTACGCGTTGCGCACAGTGGAGGGTTTCTTACCCGCCGCGATCATTCGGTTCACCCACCCCTGCACGTCGGCGCGGGTGATTGAGTTCAGCGGACACGACCCGAACACCGGGTCAATCCGCAGATGCGCGAGAGGCTTGTGCCGTTTGGACGTGGCGTCGGTCGTCGGGGCCAGGGCGTCTCGGTACGCCGCCAGCGTGGTCGGCTTGAGATCGGCGCGGCTCGCGAGCCACTCCTCCGCGGTCGCGCGGAACGTTGCCTGTCCTGCGCTCGGGTCCACTGCAACCCCGCGACGAACCTTCGGGTCGACCTCGGTGGCGACATAGTCGCGGGCGGCGCGCATCGTCGCGAAGCCACCCTTGGAACGATCGGTGCCGTTCGGCTCTCGCCACTTCACGATGTAGTTGGGTGCGCCCTTGGCGGTTACGCGCTTCTGGATGCGGGCCATCGTCTACCAGTCCTGGAGTTCGTCGTCGGTGAAGTGGACGGGCGGCAGCATCATCGTCCCGCCGAGGGAGTCGGTCGGCAGCAGGTCCGGGGCGGGCTCGTGGTCTCGGACCTCTCCCTCGCTCGCGGCCTCGCGGAGGGGCCTGCCGTTCTTGGGCCGCAGTAGGGGCCGGTCCAGGTCTCGCGTGGTCGCCTCGAAGATGCGGTTCTCTAGCGAGCGCTGTAATTGGTGGCGGCGGTCGAGTTCAGCGTCGAGCGCCTTGGCTTCGGGGTCGTGGGTGGAGTCGCGGAAGCGGGAGTTGGCGGCGTGGTCGGGCACGTCACACCACCCGCCGCAGCGGGACGGTCCGCGCGTCGGCCTCGCTGGGACGAGGGCGAGTTGCCGGTGTGGGGGTGTGCGCGGGGAGCGGGGACGCGATCAACGCCGCGTACGTCGCCAGCGAGGCGTCCGCCCGAGCGGCTAACGCGGCGCGCGTCTGGGCCCGCCGGTGCAATCCGTAGCCCACGCATCCCAGGACGACCAATGGCCATCCCATTGCCGGGTACACGCCCAACACCGCCAAGGCGAGCGTGAACGCCGGCAGTCCGCCAAACACCAACGCGAAGGCCTGCGGCCAGGTGAGGTCTGGGAGGTTCATGCCGAGACCTCGGCTTCCCGAGCCCAAGCCCGGAGCACGTCGGGGTCAGGACGCTCCACGTTGTACCGCGGGTTCTCCTCGAGAATCGCCTCCGCCTCTGCGATCATCGAAGACCAGTAGCCTTCGCTCTCCTCGTAGGTCACCATCGCGGAGTTCCAGTGCCACACGAACCATGGCTTGGACTTCCAGTGATCCTTGATACGGCCTTTCAGACTCCTGCAGGTCTGGCCGACGTAAAGGAGCTCTCGCGTCACGGGGTCATAGACGCGGTAGACGCAGCAGACCGGATCATGTCTATGACCTTCGTAGGGGTTCCAGGTCCAAAGCTGGCCCTTCATGATGAGATCCCGTCAGAAATGTTCGTGCGCTTCAGGATACGAGCCACTGTAGGACTGGACCATTGGCCGCCACGCTTGGTCGGGTAGCCCTCAGCCGTCAAACGCCAGGCAATGGCGCGGGTACTCGCGCCGGTAGCCGCCAAGGTGTGCATCCGCAGCAATGCGGCCTGTTCCTCGGGGACCTCGACCAGCGCCCCTTCCACCGACCGATACCCGAACGGCAGGGCTCCGTGGGCATGTCCGCCAGCGGCTGCCTTAGCCTTCCTTGCGGCGGTGAGCCTGTCGGTGATCATCTCGCGGTCATACTCGCTGATCGCGCCAAGTATCGTGCGGACCAGCTTGCGCGACGGGTCCTTGGACTCGCCAACCAGCATCTCATTCTCGCTGGCGCGAGTCGACATCACGACACCGCCGAACTCAGACAACCTGCGTAGCAACACTTCCTGCACCATCAGGTCGCGCGCGAGCCGGTCTAGCCGTGCCACGACGATGCCGTCTGCGTTGCCGCGCTTCACCAGTGCCGAGGCGCTGCGCCAGCCCTCACGGCTCGCCAGCTCCGACGCGCCCGAGATTGTGTCCGTGTGCCATTCCAGAATCTTGTGGCCGCTGGCCTTGGCCCAATCGCGGATCGCTGCGCGTTGGATGTCCAACCCGTAGCCGTCCGTCTGGCCCTTCGTACTCACCCGCAGGTATGCCGCCAGCCTCACTGCGCCTCCTCAAATCGTCTGACCAGGAGCGCCGCGCAATTCGTAAACTCGGCGGCGCTGAGACGAAACGTACGCCAGCCGCCCAGCACGCACTACACGCGAATCCTGCACTCCACCTTCGCGATTCGTCAGTATCCGTTGATGTCGCGGATGCGGGTGCTGTGCAGGTTGGCGGCGCGGTTGCGCCGGGCGAGTTCGGCGTTGGCGTCCTCGATGGTCATCAGCCTGTTGCCGGGTTCCGCTGGTCGGCTGGGTGCGTCGGGCCGCGCAGATGCGTCCTCTGCCCAGCTGGGCCGTCCTGCGGGGCCGTCCGAGACGATCTCAGCGTCGACCACGTCCGAGTCGTCGGCGGGGCGTTGTTGCAGACGCCGGGGTGGGGTGTCGTCGGGGATTCCGCGGGCCGCTCGCGACTCCGCCCGGGTCATCGTCGACAAGCCGCCAAGCTCCCCCAGCATCTCCTCGTAGGGCTTCTGCACGCCGACGTTCACGTCTACGGCGGTCTTCGCCGACAGGCCCGCGCGGTCTAGCGCATCGCGGATGGCGGCGAGCTTCACCGCATCGCTCACGTTGCCGTCCGTCGCCATCTTCAACAGCTCCCGCGCCATGCGGTCGGCAGCTTCGGCGAGACGCTGTTGGGCCTTGGCGCGGACTTGGGGAGCCTTACCGCCGTGTGCATCGCAGACCGTGGCGCCCCGGCGCGCTTGCCGCTTGCACCGGTCTCCGTTCTTCCGATGCGCGACGCAGCGCGTTGCGGCGTTGCCCTTCCAACCATCGCCCATAGGTCCTGCCTCCGATAGGTCACTCATACCAATCTCCGCTGTTTCGAATAATCCTGGCTGCACATGAGAAATTGGCGCGGGAATGTGGTTCCGCCGGGCGTGGTTCCCGGAACCACTCAACGGTCGGTAAGTTTGGTTGTAGTAGTGGTTCCCTAACTAGGGAAGGGAACCACTCACTACTTCGGTTCCGGAACCACTGAGGAACTACTCGGAACCACGGAACCGTCTCAGCTGCAACGAATACGGTCACTAGTCGGTCTCCGCAGCGTCTTCACCCAGCCGCAACGCGAAGGTCTGGAAGTCCTTCGGCGACGACGACCCCGGTTTGTGCAAGACCGCGTTGCCCTTGCCGGATTCAGTGTCGATCCATCCGCGCCGGAGCGCCTCCCGATACCAGACCATCGGGTTCTTGGCTGCGCTGCCTTTGTCCTTCCACCCGAGCTGGCTGAACAGTTCGGACTTGTTCGGCTTGCGGCCGTTCTTGTCCGCGAGCAGAACCGCCTCCCACGCACGCTGAGCCTGGAGATTCGTCTCGGCGTTGTGGCGGTTGCCGCCACCGGTCGCAGTGAGGGTGCGTGAGGCGGCGTCGTAGTCCAACTCGAACTCCGGTATGTCCACGTCGCGTCCGTACGCAGCCAGATACCGCTTACCGTCCTCGGGACGGCCCCCGTGGTTACCGTTGTGGCGGTAGCTCATGTTCACGTCGGGGTTGTCCATCATCGCGCTCGCGCCCCGCGCCCTGTCAGCCGTGTCCTCGCCGAAGCCGGTGTGATGGGCGATGATCACACCGCGCAGCTCGGCCCGACGCACCACATCCTCGAGTACCTTCCACCATTGCGTGTAGGCGGCGTTGGGATCGTTGCCCCACCGAGCCGGGTTGTATAGCTTGCTCAGCGGATCAGCCACCAACACCCGTATCTCGCTTTCGCGCAACCACGCCACCAACCACTCAACCGCCAGCGGGTTGCTGAAGTCGAGTACGGCGAAGCCGTCGTCCCTGGCGTGGTACGGCTCAATTCGTTTGTAGGCGTGGTCGTCTAGAGCCATGTCGGCCCACCATCGCAACATCTGGCCCCGGCTGAGTTCCATGTTCAGGTAGCCGACGCGATCTTCCGATCCGACGTTCACGGCGAACCGTCCGAGGAACGGCTCTCCTGTTGCCAACGACCGCACGTAGTTCATCAATAAGGTGGTCTTGCCGGCCTTGTATTGGGCGTTGATCTGCACGATGCCCGCCGGAACCAGCCCCTCCACGATCCAGTCCGTCTCGGGGACGCCGACAGCCAGCTGGTCCGCGAGGGAACCCGGCCGGGCAGGAGGTGTCCACGACTGCGTGGCGATCATCTGCCGCGCACGATCCCGTGCAACAAGCCCACGAAGCTCGGGCTCAAGCCACTCGTCGAGGAAGTTTGGGTCTTCCTCGAATCCAAAACTCACGCAGTCAGCCGACATTGCGCATGCCTCCTGTACGGCGTAGAGGTCGCCGAGGTCTGGCGGGTTGCCGCGGGCCCCAAGGACCTCGATGCACAGTTGGAAACCTCGGTCTGGCGTCAGCGGCCCATCCCCCGCCCGGCGCTAGCGCTATCTCGTGCAACAACCGGATCTCCTCGTCTTCGCAGAAGCACCGCGCCGCCCCGTAACCCGGGTGGGTGTCGTGGTCGGCCTTGGCCTTGCGGAGACCGTTCACGTACGAGCGGAACAGTTCCCCGCGCAACTCGCTGAGGCTGCGCTTGCCCCGACGGGCGACTGTGTCGCGGGTGACGGCTCGGTCAATCCGCGCCTTGGCGGTGTGGAGACCGGTGTGTCCCTTGTCCGCTAGACAGATCAGCTCCCAGTGGGCGCCGGTGATCTTGTCGTGCGAGGACTCCTCGTCGACGATGCGCTGCTTCCACCGGCGCACCGCACGGCGCATCGTGCGGCACGGCTGCCCGGAGTAGTCGTAGAACTCACCCTCAGCCCACGCCGCCAGCTCGTCGGGTGTTGATTCCAGATCCGCGGGTCTGCCGTCATCTCGGGTTTGTCCATTAGTGCCGAAATCGACCCAGGCGTCCGGCAGCCGGGGCAATCCCGACACGGCTGGAATCTCATCGGCCGCGTTCTGACCGTCGGGGGACGCGCCGCCCAGGTACCACCGGTAGACGCCCCCGTCAGGGTGAACCGACGGCCACACCACCGCATACCGATGGCATTTCTGGATGACGTCGATGCCGGCGTCGAGCTTGCTGCGCCAGGCCAGGCCCGCGGGGACGAGAAAGAAGCGGATACCCGACACCCCGTCACCCCGAGCGGAACTGACAGCGGTCGGCGGGAGATCACCGAGATCCCCTTCGAGCTGTTTGAGCTGTGCGCCGCCGCTCTTGGCGCCGTAGTCATCAACGTCAATCCCAATGACTTCCAACGCTTCAGCACCATCAGCGAGCACGACCGCGCCGAGATGCAACCCCAGATTGGCCTGGCGCAAACCGGGCTCCTGGCTCCACGCCGCCACCTGTTCGTCGTCAGCATAGGGCGCATTGCGCCCCGTGAATCCTGTCGGTGGCGGGTACTTCCTATTGGTCGGGAGCGGCAGTGTGCCGAGCCACCCGCGATCTCGATACGACCGCGCCGCCGCCGCGAAGGTGGCCCCGACCGGTAGAGTCATCGTCGGCATCTCTTCTCTGCTCGGCCCCGGGTCCTGTACGCCAGCGCAGGCCCGGGGCTGACTGCTATTCGGCGTCACGCTTCGCGGCACGGATCGCCTCCGACTGCAGCGCGCGGTGCCGCTCGCTGTTCCCGTAACGGCTCGCGATCCAGCCGATCAGGTCGCGCTCCGCGTAAACGACGCTCTGCCCGAACACCGTTGCGGTGATCTCTCCGCGCCGTCGCGCCTTGGTCAAGCTGGAAACGGTGACGTCGGGGATTTGGAAACGCTCGCGGAGAAACGCGACCGCGTCGCCGGTCTTGTACATCTTGCCTAGTGTCATCACGTCACCCAGATCAGCGTCACGGACGCTTCCGAGTTCTGCCATCGTTGCATCCTTTGTCTTGTACGAATCTGTCTGCTGGACAATGCCTTAACGTCACTTAACGTACGCCACCGCACACGTGTCGGAGTTTGCTCTAAGAGTCAAGTGCATTGCACTGCAATTGAAAATGGGCGAACTGGCGGCGTGCTCACACCACGTCGCCAGCCGCTAAACCGTTCGCTAATCGTCGGTCAAGACGCAAGCAAGTCCGGTATCGGGAACGCGCGTTGCTCAGACCACAGCCCAAATGAGCTGTAGATCAACGTCCCCGTACGTCAGCGCAGGATCTACTACAAGCCGATCGCGCTGGGCTGTGATTGCCCATCGCGCGTCACAGTGTTCGAAGTCCGAAAACTGAAGGCTCAACGGCTCGCCCTCCGGGAATCCGTCCTCATCGGCTCGGTAGAACCCTGCGGAAGTGTCCTCTGCCTAGCGGCTTTTCGGCTGCACCCTACAAGTAGTGGCCGCCGCCGCGAAGGCTACGGATGGCGATGCCGGTTCTTGGCATGCCGGCTTCTGGACCGAGGCGCCAGACCCCCGAACCATCGATTAGCTCGATCACTTCGCGAATGGCGGCCGTACGCGACCCGGCGACCGCAAACAACTCTCCGTCACAGCGGATCTGCCAGACTGCCTTTCCGGCTTCGTCGTCAGGAAAGGGTGCCTGCGTGACGACGTATTCGCCTTCCGAGACCGCGTCGAACCATACGACCAGATCGTCGGGCATGGACTCGTTCATTTGTGTCGCTCCTTCGGGTTGCGATCTGTTCCCGAGAAGCAAAGGGGCGCGCATCGAGGAACCAGATCAGTTGAGTTACTGATGTGATTCCGATGCACGCCCATGAACTAGCGACCTTGTAACGCATCGGTAGGGTCCCAAGCGCGCGTCTCGCGTCTTTAAGGCCCGTCGTCGCGGTTATCTCTCCGCTTGGTGCCGATATTAGCGAATTGGAGCCGCCCGCGCCATCGCGAACCTGCGCCCATCGGCGTGTTGGGCGTGTCGCGGGTACCGTTCGCGGTCGGACGGCTCGGTGTAGCGAGCGACCGCCCAGGGCGATGTGCCTTGGAGCGCCCACAGCCAGCGCGATGTGTCTGGCGACAAAGGGAACGCGAGTCCGCCACGACCCGCACCGAGCCGTCCGATCTACGCCCCGGGGTGCGTCAGAGGTGGTTGCGGGAGCCACCGGCGAGCAGGTAGCCCTCGCACGCGAAGCAGGTCGGTACGGCGATGATGAATTGGCCGGACGAGAACGTCAGGGCGGACCGCGTGTACTCCACGCAGTCCGACCCGTTCCACTGGCAGTAGCTCGTGGCCGATGTCGCCTCCTGCAGCCACGCGTCGGGCGTGTAGTTCGGCCCGAGGACGTGCACCCGACGTTCGTTGCCAGCCACCAACCCGAACAGACCGACCGCCCAGCGGTCTGCGTCCAGATTGTCGAAGCGCGGCAGAGCCGGGCCGTTAACGCCCTCGACGAACGTCTGCAACCCTCCAAAGTCGTTGCCTGGGATCGTGACGTGATGGGCGAGCATGACGGACTGGATACGCGTGTAGACCTCGGGCACCCACTTCAGGATGAAGTACCTATCGGAGCGACGGCAGTCATACCGTTCAGCTTCACGCATGGCGGCTTCGATCTGTTCCGCGAGCGCTTCGGCGGCGGCGGCGGTCAGCGTGTCGCGGCTCCTCATCTGACGACCGCCTTCTGCGTAGAGGCGACGAACTCCCACAGCGCCGCGGAGCTGTAGTAACGCATGCCGCTGATGATCGAGTAGCGAATGCGTCCTTCGTTCGACTTCGCGCGGACGTAGCGCTCGGTGACCGTGATGCCAAGGTTCGCCGCGATCCACTCCACCGCACCACTCGCCATCCGAATGTTCGGAACGGACGAGAGCTTCACTTCTGCTGGAGGATCCGCGATCGGAATCCTCGTCGACGCTCTGACCATGAGAACTGCCTTTCTGCAATGCTTTACGATCACACCGAGCAGTGCGATACGTAGAGCTACGGTAGCCCAATACCGGCCAGCGACGATCTTAATTCGTCCCCGACGGATCCAAAAAGCGTTGTTGCAAAACGTCTTACCAGCCTCATGCCGCACTTAAGGCGTATCGTTGGCTCTCGGAAGGGACCTACCCCAGGAGTGTCACCGTGCCCCAGAATCCCACCAGCTCACACTTTCTCGAACTCGTCAGCGTCATCGGCGTATCGGGCCGCGACAACCGAGGCGGATACAACACACAAGGAGACGTGCTGGTCTCGCACAGCGCGGATGGCGTTGCGCTCAACGCCATCTGGGATCAGATCGGCCAAGCGATGGAGATCTGGAACTCCGAGCGCTCGGCTCTGACCCGGTTGATCAGCTACCCGACCACCAACGTCGCCGACGTGATTCCCCAGGGCTTGTCGTCGTATTCCTTCGAGGAGGCGACCGAGTTCGGCGTGCCGGTGGCCGCCCGAGAACCCGCCACCGCCCTGCCGCTCGGCTACGACTTCCGCGACTGGGACGGACGCACCGCCTTCACCTGGAAGTTCCTCCGGGACAGCACTTCCGAACAGATCATCGCCCAGGCGAACCGCATCATCGAGGGCGACAACAAGCTGTGCACGGGACGGATTCTGCGGCGATTGTTCGACCCGACCGAGGGAGCGAACGAACACGGGCACCGCGTGCTGGGGCTGTGGAACAACGACAACATCGTCCCGCCCCCGTACATGGGCCAGGAGTTCACAGCGCCACACACCCACTACTTCACCACCGAGGCAACAACCCTCGACTCGGAGATCGTCGAAGACGCGATCCGACACATCACCCACCACGGCTACGGGCTCACCCAGAACTCCCAACTGCTGATCCTCGCCAACCCTGCGGACGGCGAGGCCATCGAAGCGTGGCGGGCTGGGGAGGAGTCGGTACCTGGCGGGCCCAAGGCCAAGTACGACTTCGTCCGCAGTGGGACCGCCCCCGCCTACCTCACCGACGAGACCATCATCGGCCGGCAGGCCCCCGGCAGCTTCCACAACTTGCCCGTCAGCGGCTCCTATGGACCGGCCTGGCTCATCCAGCACGCCTACGTCCCGGTTGGGTACGTGGCGGTGGTCGCCAGCGGTGGACCCGACGCCCAAGACAACCCCGTCGCCTTCCGCCAGCACCCCAACACGGCCTACCAAGGCCTGCGCTGGATTCCGGGTCCGGGCCGCTACCCGCTCATCGACAGCTTCGCCCAGAGGAGCTTCGGCGTCGGCATCCGCCACCGCGGCGCAGCCGCCTGCATCCAGATCACCGCCAGCTCGGTCTACACCGCGCCAACCACGATCCAGATCTAGACCCGTGAACAAGTACAGCCGGTACGGAGAGACCCCCGGCGAATCAGAGTTCTGCCACGGCCCCGGCCTGGAGCCGAAACAGTACGAAGGCAAGACGCCCCTGCACGGCGGACGCTACCGGGGCACTACCCCACCGATCGACGCGCAAGGCCGTGAGCAGCCCACCTAGCCCCGCGCGACCACTAGCAGTGTCCTAGCAGGATGCCGTTTCGCCAGCTAGCACCTTGATCCGAACGTCATCGACTTCGACCGGCTCCGGCCACCCCGGCGTTGAAAACCCGAGGTCGTGTGCCACACTTCGGACCAAGCCCACGATTTTCGGAGGCACCTGCTCTATCGCTTCCGCGCACTCGACGGACATCGCCAGGGCAAGCTGGCCAACTTTAGGGCTGAACGTGTACGTGAAATCGCCGTCATGCCGTTCGGACACGAGACGGGTCAGCTTCTCGACACCAGAGCGATCGATTGGATGATCTCCCGACACCTGCAGGGTCATTTCAACCCAGTATGTAGGCGTCATTTCAATCTCCTAGACATGTCATGCGTTCCAGCAACTTAACGGTGTCGTTCAAAGTAGAGGGCATTCTGGGCCACAATACAATGCTACCCATGTGCCCGTCGCCGCAACCGCAGGAGACTGACAGGTTCTCTCCAATGCGGGCTTCAGGCGTCCACCCTTCCTTTTCCAGGCGTTTTAGCACCGCCATCGCACCCCCTGAGCAAGAAATACCGTCAGTCCACCCCGCCACGTCGCAACGGTAGCGAACTCGACTCGATTGTCCTCCGTTATCGCCCGGCGAGCCGCCAGCACATATTTGCGTCCGTGAAGATTCTTTGTTCGCCGCCTAGAGGTCTCGTGCAATGCATTCGACGTACCCCGGGCGTACCCCCAATCGTGTCGTAACTCCCGACCAGGCCGGAGACGCGAACCGGCACTATTCGCGCGATCCGCGCTGATCGGCGCGGTTCTCTGGCCCAGCTAGACGCGGCATGGGGGTTGCTGAGTCGTCCGAGTAATAGGCTTCCAAACTAGCTACGCGGGTTCGATTCCCGTCGCCCGCTCCGATCAGGCCCGTCCCCCATGGGGCGGGCCTGCTGCATTGCCGGGGTGCGCCTGTTCCCCGTCATCCGCTCGGCGAGTGTGCGTCTGGTGACGGATCGACGGCGTGTCGCGTGCCGCGACGCACACTCGCCGACCCGGTGATCACGCCTCGGTCACGATCTCTGCGACTTCTGCGACGCCAGGGATAATTGGGTACGCCAGTGACGGATGAGATCAGCAGAGCAGGTCGAGGAGAGGCCGTGAACGTCGACGCGTCGCCGACGGTGAAGGACGCGCGCATGCCCAAGCTCGCGCTGGTCGCGGTCTTGGCCGCCGCCCTGCTGATCGCCGCTCCCCCGCCGCGCGCCCTGGCCGCCGACTGCCCCGACGTCGAGGTCATCTTCGCCCGCGGCACCGACGAGGCACCGGGCATCGGCAAGGTGGGCCAGGCCCTCGTCGACGCGTTGAAGCCGATGGTCAAGGGCAAGAGCGTCGAGGCCTACGCCGTCCAGTACCCCGCCTCCTGGGACTTCACGGGGGTCGCCGTGGGCGCCAACGACGCCAGCATCCGCGCCCAGCGTCTCGCCACCGACTGTCCGGACACCAAGATCGTGCTCGGCGGTTACTCGCAGGGCGCCGCCGTCATCGACGTCGTCGCCACCTCGCCGGTCGCCGGACTCGGATACCGCTACCCGATGCCACCGGCGATGGCCACCCGCGTCAGTGCCGTCACGGTCTTCGGCAACCCGTCGGCCCGCCTCGGCCAACCCCTCACCACGATGAGCCCCCTCTACGGCGCGAAGACCGCAGACCTGTGCAACACCAACGACCCGATCTGCTCGCTCGGCCGAAACTGGCCGTCGCACACCAGCTATCCCGAATCGGGTCTGGTGAAGCTCGCCGCGGAGTGGGTCGCCAAGCACGTGACGGCGACACCGCAGGCGACGTCGGCCGAGGTCACCCAGAAGCCCGAGGCCACCCAGAAGCCCGAGGCCACCCAGAAGCCCAAGCCGACCCAGCCCCCGAAGTCGACGTCGGCCAAGCCCACCCCGACGCCCACCCCGACGAAGCCCGCCTGACCGGCCGTCGCGGTTTCCCTGAGAGCGTACTCAGCGAGGCGGTTCGCACCGTGGGGCTGGGCGTTTGCCGTCGGTAGGCTGAGTGCATGGAAGCCTTCCTGCTGGTGCTCATCGTCTTGGTCGTCGCCGTCATCGGCGTCGCCATGTTCAGCGCCAAGAAGTCGACGGGTGCGCGCGCGGCGGACTCACTCGCCGACGCCAAGGCCGACGCCCGCCGTCTCATCGAGCGTCTCGGCGGCCAGGTGCTCAACCTGACCGGCACCGACGACGCGTCCAAGCAGGCCCTCGCCGACGCCGCCGAGCGGTACACCGCCGCGGCGTCACAGATCGATCAGGCCACCACCGTCAAGCAGGCGGCGCTGGCCAAGGAGAGCGCCAAGGAGGGCCTCTACTACGTGCGCGCGGCCCGCACCGCGATGGGCATGGACCCGGGACCGGAACTCGAGGGGCTGGACGGCCAGCGGTCGGCGGGCACCGTCACCGAGAACCGCAGCATCGAATTCGAGGGCCGTCAGATCGAGGCCTCCCCCAACCCATCGGCGAGCACGCCGAACTACTACCCCGGCGGTCGCGTCGCCGGGCGCCCCGTACCCGCGGGCTGGTACTCCGAGCCGTGGTGGAAGCCCGCGCTGGTCGCCGGCGCCTGGGGCCTGGGGTCGGCGCTGCTGTTCAGCACGATGTTCTCCGGCATGTCCGGCGTCGGCTACGACGCGCAGGCGTTCGAGAACGGGTACGGCGACGGCTTCCAGGACGGCCTGGACCAGGGTCAGCTCGAGGGCGCCGGGCAGGACGGCGGCGACGTCGGTGGCGGCGACTTCGGTGGCGGCGACGGCGGCTGGGGTGGTGATTCCGGCGGCTGGGGCGGCGACTCGGGCGGGTGGGGTGGAGACTCCGGCGGCTGGGGCGGCGGCGACTTCGGTGGCGGGGACTTCGGTGGCGGGGACTTCGGCTTCTAGCCGACCCTGACGCGTCGGGTCAGAATCGGCTCTCCAACCGCGCGGACACGCCCGCCTCCTGCAAGTCCAGCCGTTCGAGCATCGCGCGCACGGCCTCGTCCTCGATGCGGCCCTCGTCGCGCTCGACGATCAGCGCTTCCCGCTGCGCGGCCAGCACGTCGCGATAGAGCTGAGAGAACACCTCCGCACGCTTGGTGTGCGCGTCGGGATCGGGCATCTCGTCGGCGTCCTGCGAATGACGCGCGATCATGGCCCCGATGTCGGCAACCGCGGTGGGGTCGAGATTGCGGGGCGGATCGGCGCGGAACGCGGCCAGCACGGCGTCGGCCGCGTCGTGCACCACCTGCTCGGCCTTGAGTTCCTCGTTGCGGTCGGCCGCATGGTCGTCGGAGAACCGCGACAGGTGCAGGCGCCGGATCAGCAACGGCAGCGTCCATCCCTGGATCAGTAGGGTGCCCACGCTGGTCACGAACGCGATGGCCTGGATGGTGGCGCGCTCGGGGAAGGGCTCGCCGGCCACGGTGGTCACGGGAATGGCGGCTGCGGCGGCGAGGGTCACGACACCGCGCATGCCGGTCCACGACACCACGACGTTCTCCCGCCACGACAGCGTGCGGTGGTCGATCCGCGACTGCCAGCGCCGTGGCAGTCGCTTCCCGCGGCGCGCCCCCAGCGCCCCGCGACCGCGTTCGGGCGCCGGCACGCTGAGTCGCTCCTCGATGTGCCGCGACAGCGTGTTGCGGCCGAAGATCGCGAACACCGACACCGGCCGGATCACCAGCACGATCAGCAACACCACGAGCGAGGCGACGGCGACCTCGGCCAGCGACTCGTGCGCCTCGCGCAGGTCTTCCAGCACGAAGCGCAGGTGCAGCCCGATGTAGGCGAAGACGAAGGCCTCGAGCAGCACGTCGACGGAGTTCCACACGTAGCGTTCCTGCAGCCGGGTCTGATAGCCCGCGCCGAGCGTGCCGTTGCCGACGACGAACCCGGCGACCACCACCGCCAGGACGCCGGACGCGTGCACCTCCTCGGCGACGATGAACGCGGCGAACGGCACCAGCAGCCCCTGCACGGTCTCGAGACCGGGGTTGGCGAGCCGTTTGCGGATCCACAGCGTCACGTAACCCAGTACGACGCCCACGGCGGGACCGACGACGGCGCTGTAGGTGAACAGCAGGAACGGGTTGGCGATGAAGGTGTGGCTACCCGCCACGTGCGCGACGGCGATCGTGAACAACGTCAGTGCCGCGGCGTCGTTGATCAGGCTCTCGCCGGTGAGGATCGCCATCACGCGCTTGGGCAGTCCCAGCTTGCGGCCCACCGCGACGGCGGTGACGGCGTCCGGCGGCGCGACGATCGCGCCGAGCACCAGCGCGGTGGCGAACGTCAACGGCACCACCACCAACCACGACGACACGGCCGCCACCGCGAAGGCCGTCACGACCACCAGCCCGACGCCGAGACCCAGGATGGGCCGGATGTTGCGCAGGAACGTGGGGAACGAGAAGTCGAGCGCCGCCGAGTACAGCAGCGGCGGGAGCACGACCGTCAGCAGGATGTGCGAATCCAGTTCTGGGGCTTCGAAACCCGGCAGGAACGACACCGCGATGCCGATGACGACGATGATCAGCGCGGGTTCCAGACCGCGCCGGTGCGCGATGGCGGTGACGACGATGGCGCCGACGACGACGAGGATCAGTTCCACGCGCCGATTCTGCCGGTCATCGCCGCCGCGGGCGCGCCGAGGTCAGGTCTGGCAGGTGGGACACCAGAACAGGTTGCGGCCCTCCATCACCTCGGTGCGCACGGTGTCACCGCACACGCGACAGGCGTCGCCGGCGCGGCGGTAGACGTAGGTGCGTGGCCTGCCCTCGCGGTAGGACGGTGCGCCGTGGTCGTCTTCGGGGCGCATCACGATGATCTTGCCGCGCTTGACGCCCACCTTCATCAACTCGACCAGGTCCTGCCAGGCGTCGTCGAACTCGTCGGCGGTGATGCTGGTGCCGGGGCGATGCGGTTCGATGCCGTGCCGGTAGAGCAGTTCGCTGCGGTAGACGTTGCCGACGCCGGCGATCACGGCCTGATCCATCAGCAGCGCCCCGATGGCCCTGCGCGACTTGCTGATCCGGGTCCACGCCTTGCCGGCATCGGGGTTGCGCCGCAACGGGTCCGGCCCCAGCCGGGCGATGATCTCGTCGACCTCGGCGCGGTGCAGCACCTCGCAGGCGGTGGGGCCGCGCAGGTCGGCGCCGTAGTCGGCACCCTCCATCCGCATGCGCACCTGCCCGACGGGGGCGGGCATCGGCATGCGGCGTTCGGTGAACGAGCCGTAGAGCCCGAGGTGCACGTGGACGATGAGCCCGCCCTCGTAGTCGTGGAACAGGTGCTTGCCCCACGCGCTGGAACGCTTGAGCACTCGGCCGTCGATGGCGGCGGCGCCGTCCTCGAAGCGACCCTGGGGGCTGGTCACGCGCACGGGTGAGCCGGCGAAGCGCTTCTGGTGCAGCCGCGCCAACCGGTGCAGCGTGTGCCCTTCCGGCATGGGTCAGGCGGGGGCGCCGGGGACGGGCGGCGCGAGGTGCGTGGTCTCGTACTCGGTGAGGATGTCGATGCGACGCTGGTGGCGCGGCTCCTCCGACCACGGGGTGGCGAGGAATGCGTCGACGATGGCGAGTGCCTCGGCCTCGGTGTGCATGCGGCCGCCGATGCCGATCAGTTGCGCGTTGTTGTGCTGGCGGGCCAGGGATGCCGTCTCGGTGCTCCACGCCAGGGCGCACCGCGCGCCGGGCACCTTGTTGGCGGCGATCTGCTCGCCGTTGCCGGAACCGCCCAGCACGATGCCGAGGCTGCCGGGGTCGGCGACGGTCCGCTCGGCGGCGGCGATGCAGAAGGCCGGGTAGTCGTCGGCCGCGTCGTAGGTGAACGCGCCGCAATCGATGGCCTCGTGACCGCCGGCCTCGAGGTGTCGGACGATGGCCTGCTTGAGTTCGTATCCGGCGTGGTCAGAGCCGAGGTAGACGCGCATGCGCGTTACCCTACTTGGCCCGTCGCCGCGCACCGCCGGGGTACGCGGCGACCCTCACGAGGCAGTCCGGATCCCGTCGCACGGCAGCAGCGTCGGTCAGTCGAACTGCGGCGATTCGGTGCGCGTGCGCTTCAGTTCCCAGAAGTGCGGGTAGCTCGCGAACGTCACCGAGGCGTCCCACAGCTTGCCCGCCTCTTCACCGCGCGGGATGCGCGACAGCACCGGGCCGAAGAACGCGACGCCGTTGACGTGGATGGTCGGCGTGCCGACGTCCTCGCCGACGGCGTCCATGCCGGCGTGATGACTCTTGCGCAGCGCCTCGTCGTATTCGTCGGAGGTGGCGGCCTGCGCCAGGTCGGCGGGCAAACCCACCTCGTCGAGCGCCTTGGCGATGACGTCGTCGTAGTCCTTGTTGTCCCGGTCGTGGATCTGGGTGCCCATCGCCGTGTACAGCGGGCTGAGGATCTCCTTGCCGTGGGCCTGCTCGGCGGCGATCGCGACGCGTACCGGCCCCCACGCCTTCGTCATCATCTCGCGGTACTCGTCGGGAAGGTCACGCCCCTCGTTGAGCACCGCGAGGCTCATCACGTGCCACTGCACCTCGATGTCGCGTACCTTCTCGACCTCCAGGATCCAGCGGGAGGTGATCCAGCACCACGGGCACAGCGGGTCGAACCAGAAACCGGCGACGTCCTTGGTAACCGTGTCGTCTTTGGGCACGAGCATTCCTCTCGCTGAGGTGGGCAGAAGTCCGTACAGCACAACCGTGCATGCCCGACCAGTGTTCCCGACTCGGTCTAGTGTTAGTCGGCGTGGCTCTTCCCAATCTGACCCGCGACCAGGCCGCCGAGCGCGCGGCCCTCGTCACCGTCGAGAACTACCGCATCGTCTTGGACCTCACCGACGGCGCAGGCGATCCACACGGGGCGCGCCCCGGTGAGCGCACGTTCCGCTCCACCACCACCGTGGAGTTCGCCGCGCTGGCGGGGAGCGACACCGTCATCGACATCGCCGCGGACGCCATCCGCGGCGCCACGCTCAACGGCGTCGAGATCGACGTGTCCGGCTACGACGAGTCCACCGGCATTCCCCTGACCGGGTTGGCCGAACACAACGTGGTGGTCGTCGACGCGGACTGCCTCTACTCCAACACCGGCGAGGGGCTGCACCGGTTCGTCGACCCCGTCGACGACGAGGTGTACCTCTACTCGCAGTTCGAGACGGCCGACGCCAAGCGCATGTTCGCCTGTTTCGACCAGCCCGATCTCAAGGCCACGTTCGACGTGAGCGTCACCGCCCCGGCGCACTGGCAGGTGGTCTCCAACGGTGCGACGGTGTCGGCGCACAACGGCGTGCACGTGTTCGCGACCACCCCGAAGATGAGCACCTACCTCGTCGCCCTGATCGCCGGCCCCTACGCGGTGTGGCGCGACGTCTACTCCGACGAGCACGGCGAGATCCCGCTCGGCATCTTCTGCCGCGCCTCGCTCGCCGACTTCATGGACGCCGAGCGGCTGTTCACCGAGACCAAGCAGGGTTTCGGCTTCTACCACGCCAACTTCGGCGTGCCCTACGCGTTCGGCAAGTACGACCAGCTGTTCGTTCCCGAGTTCAACGCGGGCGCGATGGAGAACGCCGGAGCGGTCACGTTCCTCGAGGACTACGTGTTCCGCTCGAAGGTCACGCGGTACAGCTACGAGCGGCGCGCCGAGACCGTGCTGCACGAGATGGCGCACATGTGGTTCGGCGACCTGGTCACCATGCAGTGGTGGGACGACCTGTGGCTCAACGAATCCTTCGCGACGTTCGCCTCGGTGCTGTGCCAGGCCGAGGCCACCGAGTACGAGCAGGCGTGGACGACGTTCGCCAACGTCGAGAAGTCCTGGGCCTACCGCCAGGACCAGTTGCCGTCGACGCACCCCGTCGCCGCCGACATCCCCGACCTGCATGCCGTCGAGGTGAACTTCGACGGCATCACCTACGCCAAGGGCGCCAGCGTGCTCAAGCAGCTGGTGGCATATGTCGGCCTGCAGCCCTTTCTGGCAGGGCTGCGCTCCTACTTCCGCGACCACGCGTTCGCCAACGCGACGTTCTCGGATCTGCTTGGCGCACTGGAGAAGTCGTCGGGCCGCGACCTGTCGCACTGGGGTAGGCAGTGGCTCAAGACCACCGGCCTGAACACGCTGCGGGCGGACTTCGACGTGGACGCCGACGGAGCGTTCACGCGGTTTGCGATCACGCAGAGCGGCGCCGCCCCCGGCGCCGGGGAGACCCGCGTCCACCGCCTCGCGGTGGGCATCTACGACGACGACGGCTCGGGCAAGCTGGTGCGCACGCATCGCGAGGAACTCGACGTCGAGGGTGACGTCACCGACGTGCCCGCGCTGACCGGGGTGTCACGCGGCAAGCTGGTCCTGGTCAACGACGACGACCTGACCTACTGCGCGTTGCGCCTGGACGGCGAGTCGCTCGAGACCGCGTTGGCCCGTATCGCCGACATCGCCGAACCCCTCCCCCGGACCCTGGTGTGGTCGGCGGCGTGGGAGATGACGCGCGAGGCCGAACTGCGGGCCCGCGACTTCGTGGCCCTGGTCATGAGCGGCCTGCACGCCGAATCGGAAGTCGGTGTGGCGCAGCGCCTGCTGCTGCAGGCGCAGACCGCGCTGGGCTCCTACGCCGATCCCACGTGGGCCGCCGAGAACGGGTGGCCCGCGTTCGGCGACACGCTGCTGGACCTCGCACGCGAATCGGCGCCCGGCTCGGATCACCAACTGGCGTTCGTCAACGCACTGTGCACGTCGGTGCTGTCGCCCAATCACGTGGCCGTGCTGTCGACGCTGCTGGACAACGAGCAGGCCGCCGTGAACCTCACGGGCCTGGTGGTCGATACCGACCTGCGGTGGCGCATCGTGACCGCGCTGGCCCGCGCCGGGGTGCTCGATGCCGACGGCACCGCGACGCCGTTCATCGACGCCGAGGCGGCGTCCGATCCCACCGCCGCGGGCAAGCGCAGCGCCAGGGCGGCCGCGGCCGCCCGGCCGCAGGCGGCGGTCAAGGAGGCGGTGTGGCAAGAAGTGATCGAGGACGACACGATCGCCAACATCACCACCCGCGCCATCGTCACCGGGTTCGTCCAGCCCGGCCAGGGTGAGTTGCTCGCACCGTTCACCGAGAAGTACTTCGCGGCGATCCCGGGCGTGTGGCAGCGCCGCTCGTCGGAGGTCGCGCAGACCACCGTCATCGGGTTGTACCCGTCGTGGGACGTCAGCCAGGCCGGGCTGGACGCCGCCGACGCGTTCCTCGCCGACCCGGAGGTGCCGCCCGCGCTGCGCCGCCTGGTGCTCGAAGGGCGTGCCGGCGTGGAGCGTTCGCTGCGCGCCCGCGCGTTCGACGCCGGGTAGCCGCACCGGCGCGACACGCCGCGGTGGTGCGGGCGTTGGGACACGCCCGCACCGCATGCTGGTGCGGTGGCAGCCACGAACAGCCGACGGGCCCGCGCGGCGCGACGACGTCAACGTCGCGTCGCGGCCGTCGTCAACGACCTGACTGCCGCGCAGTGGGCGGCGATCAAGACGGCGTGGGACGGCTGCGCCTACTGCGGGGCCACCGACGGCACCATGCAACGCGACTGCGTCATGGCGATCTCGCGAGGCGGGCGCTACACGATCGACAACGTGGTGCCCGCCTGCAGCTCGTGCAACGCGAGCAAGTGCAACGACGAGGTGACCGCCTGGCTGCGTCGCAAGCGCTTCGACGAGCGGCTGTTCCTGGAGCGCTACGTGCGCATCCGGGCCGAGTTGTTGGCGGCCGCCGCCGAGGTCGGCTGACGGGCTCGGCAGGCCGACCCCGGTAGCCACCGACGACCGCGGCGGTCACGGCGTGCCCGCCAGCAGACCGGGGCACACCGTGTCCAGGGCGACCACCGTGTCGTTGGCCTTCGTGCCGGCGGCGAGGTATCGGGACGTCACGTCGCCATCCGACATCTGGTCCTGCGGCGAACGGGCTGCGTCGCGTTCGCCGTCGGCGAACTCACTCGCAGCGCCTGCGGGCCAGCAAACGTTTTGGCCGCCTCACAGGAACACGTTCTCGTTGCTCTTTGGCCGCGCCAGGAACCCACGCGAGACCCCACGTGAGCGCAATCACCCACGTCAGAGCTTGATTTACATGCCGTTAACACCGATCATGAAAGGGCATGACAACCGGGCGATCCCTGTGTTGGCACGCGCACAGCAATCACCGCCTTGTGATCCAGGGCACAACGAGGGAGTCATCCAGAATGTCCACCATCACCAAGTTCCGCAGCGACATGAAGCGCGCCATCAACCGTCGTCGCCTCTACGCCCGCATCAACTCGATGCCGCAGTCGACCGTTCGCGAGGAGTTGCTGGCGATCGCCCAGCGCCACGACGCGAACCAGTGAGTCCGCTGCACTCGAGCCGGTGATCCCCGCGGGGTCACCGGCTTCGTCGTCTCCGGGGCATCGGCCACAATGATCATGCTCGACGATCATGCTCGACGATCAGATCATCCGATTCCGACCGTGAAAGGACGGCCCGCCCGTGGTGCGCATCCTCCTCGCCGTCCTCGCCGTCCTTGCCCTCCTCGGGCTGACCGCATGCAGCGACGGCACGGCGCCGGTACCCACCGCCGCCCAGGAGGCCACGTCCTTCGGCAGACTCACGCTGCCGCCAGGGGTCGAGGTGCTCGGCGTCTCGTCCGACAACGGCAGGGAAACCCTCTACGAACTCTCGCTCCGGGCCACCGCAGCACAGCGCGACGAACTCCTGCGGGCGTCGCACTTCACCACCCCGGTGCTCCCGACGCTGTTCCACGCAGACCGCGACGTGATCGCAGGGCCACCCCTGTCGACGGCCACCGACCTGCGCTTCGCCCGGGACACCATCGAGACCGAAGACGGCAAGGTGATTCGCGAGGTCCTCGAGGACCGCCGCTCGTCAGACGACGTGTACGTCCACCTGGCGATGTTCACGGCGTGACGGGCACGCCCGACCCGTGGTGGGCCGGCGAAGCTAGCGGGGCGAGACCCCGGCCGACAGCACGCGGACCGCGCTGATCAGACCGTCCATCAGGTTGCCCTCGCGGAACGACGCTGCCGCGGCGGACACTCCCAGCGGCGCGGCCTCTTCGATGCCGCGACCCTTGACCTCGGAACCGTAGACCACCTCGATGGCCTTCTGGTTCGGCGAGACGGCCAGCAACACGGCGTTCTCCGGCGTCGCGACCTTCCCCAGGATGTCGCGTGCCGTGGCCGCGGTGTCGGCGCCCAGATCGCCCACGTAGACCGCGAAGCGGGCTCCCGAGTAGCGCGAGCCGTACTTCAGCGCGTCGTCGAGCTTCACCAGATCCATCGTCGGGAACGGGTAGTGCACCGACAGCTCACCGGGCTCGGTGACCCCGGAGATCCGGCCGCTCGACGTCAGCGCGTAGCCGTAGGGCAACGCGACGTCGGAACCGGTCTTGGCGACCTCGCTACCACTTGCCACTTGCGCCACCTCCCACGATCGGATGCGAACCATGGCCGCCGTGGCCGTGATCGGCGGGCTCGTCGGCCGCCCACAGGATCGGCGCGTGGGTCCACTGGTCGGACATCTCGTACGTCTCCGGATGCGGGCTCTTGCGCGTGCAGAAGATCGCCAACAGGATCAGCAGGGCCAGCAGCGGGATTCCGCCCATAAGGGAATGGACGATGGCCATTTCGCTCACGACGCAAACCGTATCAGTAGCGGCGCGGAGCGCGCGCCGGGCTGCGCCCTTCGGTCATGCCGCGCCTTCGCCGAGGTAGCGGACCCACGCCGGGTCGAGTTCCTTCACGGTCGACAGCAGCCGCCAATGCTGCCCCTTGGGCGGCATCGGCGTCGCACGCAGTGTCCAGCCCAGCTCGGCGAGCAGATGGTCGGCCTTGCGATGGTTGCACTGCGCGCACGCCGCCACGCAGTTCTCCCAGGAGTGTTCGCCCCCGCGACTGCGGGGGATCACGTGGTCGACGGTGTCGGCCTTCAGCCCGCAATAGGCGCAGCGGAACCGGTCGCGATGCATCAGCGCCGCCCGCGTCATGGGGATCCGCGCCCGGTAGGGCACGCGCACGAAGGTGCGCAGCCGGATCACCGAGGGGACCGTGACGGTGCGGCTCGCCGAGTGGATCACCGGACCGGCGGGATCCTCGTGCACCACGTCTGCCTTGCCGCACATCAGCATGATCACCGCACGCCGCATGGGAAGCGCCGTCAACGGTTCGTAGGTGGAGTTCAGCAGCAGCACCCGCCGCCTGCCCCAGATGGCCGCCTGGCCGCCGGTGATGCGCGCCTCGGCGCCGAATGCGACCAGATTCTGGGCAGGAGCAGCCGAGTGCCCGGTCAAGCCCGCCGCGGTCCCGTGGTGTCGGTGCCCGCGGCCTCTCACACGCTGCGACATACGTCCTCCGAGAAGACAGTCCACCACGGATCCGGGGCCACCGCACGACAATTCTCGACGTGTGCGCAGGTCAGTTCGATGAACATCGCGTGACGTGGACGCGTTCGACGTCACGGCCGACCACGAGGGGACAATGGACGCGTGACTGAGGATCCACGGTCGTTCTACGACGCAGTCGGCGGCGCCGAGACCTTCCATCGGATCGTGGGGCGCTTCTACGAACTCGTCCGCGACGACGAGATCCTGAACCCGCTCTACCCGCACGACGACTGGGAGGGCGCCGAGACCCGGCTGCGGATGTTCCTGGAGCAGTACTGGGGCGGCCCGCGTACCTACTCCGATCTGCGGGGCCATCCCCGGCTGCGGATGCGGCACGTCCCCTTTCGCATCGGGTTCCTCGAACGCGATGCCTGGCTGCGGTGCATGCGTACCGCCGTCGGGGAGATCGACTCGGACACCCTCGACGACGCCCACCGCACGGCGTTGCTCGACTATCTCGAGATGGCCGCCCAGTCGATGGTGAACTCCGAGTTCTGACGAGCAGACCGCACCCGTCCTGCGGCAGGATGGGTAGGCGTGACCGAGTCCCGCCCGGCGTGGTGGTCCCGCGCCGTCTTCTACCAGGCCTACCCGCGCTCCTTCCGGGACACCGACGGCGACGGGGTGGGCGACCTGGACGGGGTCACCGCCGGCCTGGACTACCTGGCCGAACTCGGTGTGGACGCGCTGTGGCTCAACCCCGTGATGGTCTCCCCCATGGCCGACCACGGATACGACGTGGCCGACCCGCGTGACGTCGACCCGCTGTTCGGCGGCATCGCGGCGCTGGACCGGCTGCTCGAGGCCGCGCACGCCCGCGGCATCAAGGTGACGATGGACCTGGTGCCCAACCACACGTCGTCCCGGCACCCGTGGTTCCAGGCCGCCCTGGCCGCCGGGCCCGACACCGTCCAGCGCGAGCGGTACATCTTCCGTGACGGCACCGGCCCCAACGGATTGCACCCGCCCAACAACTGGGTGTCGGTGTTCGGCGGTCCCGCCTGGACGCGGGTCGTCGAGCCCGACGGCACGCCCGGGCAGTGGTACCTGCACCTGTTCGACTCCGAGCAGCCCGATCTGAACTGGGACAACCCCGAGGTGTTCGCCGATCTCGAGAAGACCTTGCGATTCTGGCTGGAGCGGGGCGTCGACGGGTTCCGCATCGACGTCGCCCACGGCATGGCGAAGCCATCCGGGCTACCCGACATGGCCGACCCGGAACGTCCCATGCTGTCACTGGCCGACGACGACCCGCGCTTCAACCACGACGACGTACACGACATCCACCGCGGCATCCGCCGCGTCCTCGACGACCATCCCGAGGCGGTGACGGTCGGCGAGATCTGGGTGTTCGACAACGAGGACTTCGCGAAGTACCTGCGGCCCGACGAGCTGCACCTCGGCTTCAACTTCCGGTTGGTGCGCGCCGACTTCGATGCCGTGAACGTTCGCGAGGCCATCGAGAACTCCTTGGCCGCAGCCGATCTCGCGGGCTCTCCCCCGACGTGGACGCTGTCGAACCACGACGTCGACCGCGAGGTCACCCGCTATGGCGGCGGCGCCGCCGGGCTGGCCCGGGCCCGGGCGATGGCCCTGGTGATGCTGGCGCTGCCGGGCGTGGTCTTCGTGTACAACGGCGAGGAGTTGGGGCTACCCAACGTGGACCTGCCGGATCACGTGCTGCAGGATCCCACCTGGGAGCGCTCCGGACACGAGGTGCGCGGCAGGGACGGCTGCCGCGTGCCCATCCCGTGGTCGGGTAGCTCTGCCCCGTACGGCTTCTCCGCCACGGCCGAGACCTGGCTACCGATGCCCGACGATTGGGCCGACCTGACCGTGGACGCCCAGGACGGCGTGCCCGGTTCGACACTCGAATTGTTCCGTCGCGCCATCGACATCCGGCATGGCAGAACGGATCTGGGATCTGCGGTGCAGTGGCTCGAGGGTATCGACGACGTCGTGGGCTTCCGCGGCCCCGACGGCGTGACGTGCGTGCTCAACACCGGCGCCGAGCCGGTCGCGCTGCCGGACGGGGACGTGCTGATCGCCAGCGCGAACCTCGTCGACGGCATGCTGCCGTCCGACGCGGCCGCCTGGGTCCGGTGACTCGTGCACGCTGGTCCGCGCTGAGCGCGGGTACGCGTGCCCGAATCGACTAGCGCAGCACGATTGCCGGATCCCCGCGGCGGCGATGCACGGAGCCGAATCGCGCGTCCACGCGCAGCCATGCGGGCAAGACCCGGACCCGCACCACCTCGTCGGCGGCCACCGACTCGGGCGCGAAGTCGTCGGAGCCGACGAGTGACTGCGGCAGGAAGCCCATCGCCGTCAGCGCGAACACGCAGCGCATCGGCACGCCGACCGACGCGTCACCGGCACTGACGCGCAGCACCTCGGAATCGAGCAGCGACGCCGGCGGCCCGTGCGCGCTGCCGTGCTCCTTGGCCAATTCCAGACCCCGCCGCGCCACATCGAGCAGCACGCGTGCCGGCACGTCGTCGAGGTGCGTGAAGCCGGTCTCGGGCGGCAGGACGCCGCGCCACGCGGAATCCATCGCGAACCCCGGGTCCACGCGACCGGACGGGTCCATCGTCCGCAGCGCACCCGCCAAGGAGTCTGCGCCGGCGGACAGGTCACCCGGCGTCACCCGGCCGGCGACGACGCGACTGGCCAACACGTCGAAACCCGTTGCCACCCAGGCGACCACCTGGCCGATCCCCCGTTGCCGTAACCGGATGACCGCGGCCTCGTCCAGCCGGACGGCACGCTCGACGAAGAGCGCGAGGTCGTCGCGATGTGAGGTGTCGGCGAGCCACAGCCCGCGCTCCGTCGTCATCGGCCGAAGCGTTCGAGATACTCCCGCTGATGGGGCGCCAGGCGCACCAACTTCTGCTCCTTGATGTCGAACGCCGCCAACTGCGTCTCGGCGATGACCGCCGGCTTGGAGTCGGGATCGGCGAGCACCGACCGCACCTCGTAGCCGAGCGTGAAGTCGACCGCGCGCAACCGGTTGCACCAGATGGTCACCTGCAGCGGCGAATCCGCCAACCGCAGCTGCCCCTTGTAGCCGACCTTCACCTCGGCGATCAGCAGACCGGTGGTGGCGAAGTCGTCCTTGAAGGGTTCCAGGAGGAAGGGCACCCGGGCCTCCTCCAGGATCGTCACCATGGTCGCGTGGTTGACGTGCTGGTACATGTCGATGTCGGACCAGCGGACCGGCACCGGCGTGACGAAGCGTTCGGTCAACTGCTGGCTCCCGTTCCGCTGGTCCTGGTCATGCTGCGGATCTGCCGCGCCGCGACCGACAGCGTCGCCAGGTCCTTGTCACCGTCGGTGTAGATCTCGGTGAGCGTGCGACGCGCCCGCGCCACGCGGGAGCTGTTGGTCAGCTCCCACTCCTCGATCTTCTGCTCGCCGGTCTCCTCGGGCTCGCCGACGGCCAGCACGTCCAGGCACAGCGCCCGCACCGAGCCATAGATGTCGTCACGAATCGCCAAACGCGCCAACGAATGCCACCGATCGTCGCGTGGCAGGCCGGAGACCGCGGTGAGCAGCCCGTCGGTGCCCAGGTGGTCCATCAGCGCGAAGTACGTGTCGGCCACCTCCGCGGGTTCGCGGTCGACGATGTCGGCGATGTCGATGATGTCGAGCAGGCTGAACTGGTAGAGCCCCGTGGCCACCAGGTATGCCAGGTCCTCCGGTACGCCCTTGGCACTGAACTCGCCGGCCTCCTTGGTGACGATCGCCTTGTCGTCGCCGCGCAGCCACTCCGACATGTGCGGCGTGAGTTCTGCGACCTTCGCGGCGAACCGGTTGACCTCGGCGCCAACGGCCAGCGGCTGCGGGCGGTAGTTCATCAGCCAACGGCCGGCACGGTCGATCAGCCTGCGCAGGTCCAGCGTCATGCGGTCGGTGACCGCCACGGGGACGCCCGCCTGGCCGGCGGCACGGATGCGGTGCCACGCCCGTCCCACGCCGAAGATCTCGTCGACGGCGACGAAGCTGCGGACGGCGTCCACGGGTCCCACCCCGGTGTCCTCGCTGATGCGGAACGCGTAGGTGATGCCCGCCGTGTCGACCAGGTCGTTGACCAGCATGGTGGTCACGATCTCGCGGCGCAGCTGGTGGCTGCGGACGTCGACGCCGAAGCGGTCGCGCAGTTCGGCCGGGAAGTACTGCGGCAGCCGGGCGGCGAACACCTCTTGGTCGGGCACGTCGGTGGCCAGCAACTCGGCCTTGAGCGCCAGCTTGACGTGCGCCATCAGGGTCGCGAGTTCGGGCGAGGTCAGTCCGAGGCCCAGCTCGCCGCGACGCCGGATCTCCTTCTCCGACGGCAGCGCCTCGAGTTCGCGGTTGAGGTCGTTCTGGGCGACCAGCTCGCGGATCTGCCGCGCGTGCACGGTCAGCAGGCTGGGAGCGTTGGCCCTGCTGGTGCCCATCAGGTCGTTCTGCGAGGCGTTGTCGGCGAGCACCAGCCTGCCCACCTCGTCGGTCATCGACATCAACAGCTCGGTGCGCTCGTCGGCGCCGACCTTGCCCGCCGTGACCAGCGAATCGACGAGGATCTTGATGTTGACCTCGTGGTCGGAGCAGTCGACGCCCGCGGAGTTGTCCATGGCGTCGGTGTTGATGCGCCCGCCGGCCAGGTCGAACTCGATGCGTCCGCGCTGCGTCACGCCGAGGTTGCCGCCCTCGCCGACCACCTTGACCCGCAACTGATTTCCGTTGACGCGAATCGGATCGTTGGCGCGGTCGCCGACGTCGGAGTCGGACTCGGTCTCGGCCTTGACGTAGGTACCGATGCCGCCGTTCCAGAACAGGTCCACCGGCGCCAACAGAATGGCCTTCATCAGTGCCGGCGGCGTCATCTCCGTCACCTCGGAGGACAGCCCGAGCACCTCCCGCACCTGCGGGCTGACGGGGATCGACTTCTGCTCGCGGCTGTAGATGCCCCCGCCCTCGCTGAGCAGGCTGCGGTCGTAGTCGTCCCAACTCGAGCGCGGCAGCGCGAACATGCGGCTGCGCTCGACCCACGAGCTGGCGGCGTCGGGGTTCGGATCCAAGAAGACGTGCCGGTGGTCGAACGCGGCGACGAGGCGAATGTGCTTCGACAGCAACATGCCGTTGCCGAACACGTCACCGCTCATGTCACCGACGCCGACGACGGTGAAGTCCTCGCTCTGCGTGTCGACACCCATTTCGCGGAAGTGCCGCTTGACCGACTCCCACGCGCCCTTGGCGGTGATGCCCATGGCCTTGTGGTCGTAGCCCACCGAGCCGCCGGATGCGAAGGCGTCACCGAGCCAGAAGCCGTAGGACTTCGCGACGTCGTTCGCGATGTCGGAGAACGTCGCGGTGCCCTTGTCGGCGGCCACCACCAAATAGGCGTCGTCGCCGTCGCGGCGGACCACGTCGTCGGGCGCGACGACCCGGCCCGAGGCGGTGTCGACGTTGTCGGTGACGTCGAGCAGTCCGCTGATGAACAGCCGGTAGCACGCCACGCCCTCGGCGCGCAGGGCATCCCGGTCCGCGGCGGCATCCCCGGTGGGTGCCGGCGAGCGCTTCAGCACGAACCCGCCCTTGGCGCCGACGGGCACGATCACCGCGTTCTTCACCGCCTGCGCCTTGACCAGACCCAAGATCTCGGTGCGGAAGTCCTCGCGCCGGTCCGACCACCTCAGACCACCGCGGGCAACGTTGCCGAACCGCAGGTGCACCCCCTCGACTCGCGGCGAGTACACGAAGATCTCGTATTTCGGCCGTGGCAGCGGCAATTCGTCGATGAGGACCGGGTTCAGCTTGACCGACAGCACGTCACTGGCTCGCGCCGACCCCGTACGCGTGACGAAGTAGTTGGTGCGCAGCGTCGCCTGGATCATCGACGCGAAGGCCCGCAGCACCCGGTCGGTGTCCAGGCTCACCAACGCCTCGATGTCGGACGCGACCGCAGCCGCGGCGGCCTGGGCCGCCGAGTTGGCGTCGGTGCCCGACGAATCCGCCGTGGGGTCGAACACGGCCTCGAACAGCCGGACGAGTGCGGCCGCGGTGTGCGGGTGGTCGTTGACCACGGTCTCGATGTGCGACTGGCTGTACGGGAACCCGGCTTGGCGCAGGTACTTGGCGTAGGCCCGCAGCACGGTCACCTGCTGCCAGGTGAGCCCGGCCCGCATCACCAGTTCGTTGAACCGGTCCACCTCGACGCGTCCCTGCCAGATGGCGGTGACGGCGTCGGCGAATCGCGTTGCCGCGGCGGCGCGTTCGTCGGCGTCTGCGGCGTCGGGGATCGACGGGTTGATGGCGATCTTGAACTGGTAGATCCAGACCGGAAGGCCGTCGGGCCGGGTCACGGTGAACGGCCGCTCTTCGAGCACGACGACGCCCATCGACTGCAGCATGGGCAGCAGCTCGCTCAGCGACGCCGAGCGGCCGCCGAGGTACCACGTCAGCTGCGCGGCGTGGTCTGCACCGCTGTCGGCGAACACCAGCTTGACCGAGTCATCGGTGAGCTGCTCGATGATCTCGATGTCGGCGATGGCATCGGTGGGGCTGAACGCCTGCTTGTAGACCTCGGAGAACGCCGCGGCATAGTGCTCGGCGTGCCGGTGTCCGATGGCGCCGTCCTTCACGGCGCCGATGAGCCGGTCCCCCCACGTCCTGGCGGCCTCGGTCAGCAGATCCTGGATGCGCGCCTCGTTGCCCGGTGACGCGTCGACCGAGGCCGGCTGGGTGCCGTCGGGCAGCTTGACCGTGAAGTGCACCACCGCCCAGGGTGATTCGCTGACGCGCGCGGTGTACTCGATCGACACACCGCCGAGTTCGCGCACCAGGATGTCCTGCATCTCGAGCCGCACCGCGGTGGTGTACCGGTCACGCGGCAGGTACACCAGGCACGACACGAAGTGCGCCAGATTGTCGGCGCGCAGGAACAGCAGCGCACGACGGCGCGAGCCGAGATCGACGACGGCCTTGGCCATCTCGAACAGATCGGGCGCCGACAGCGAGAACAGCTCCGGGCGCGGGATGGTCTGAATGATGTCGAGCATCAGCTGCCCGGGGTGGCTGGGGTCGCCGTGCGACAACGCCAGCGCCTCGTTGACGCGTCGCGCGATCAACGGGATCTCGAGCACGTTGGCGTTCATCGCGGCGACGGCGAACAGGCCCACGAAGCGATGCTCGATGGTCTGCCCGCCGGGGGCGTTCTCCCTCACCACGACGATGTAGGGGTAGGCCCCGTAGCGCAAGAAGCTCGGCATCGTGGCATGCGCCAGCACCAGCAGATCGTCCTCGCCCGTCAGCTGCGGCAGCACGTCGGTGCGCAGCTTGAGCACGCCCAGCCTGCTGGCGGGCTCGACCGACGCGCGCCCGTCGCGCACCGCGCAGCGCTGATAGCCCAGCAGGACGAAGTGCCCGGCAGCCAGCCAGCGCAGCAGCGCCGCCACGTCGCGGCGGTCGGGGCCCAGGAAGTGCCCCGAGACGTCTGCGTCGAGGGCGTTGGCCAGACCCACCAGCGTGGCGTTCATGGCGCCGGCGTCCACGGCCACCTGCCGCGCATCGGCCAGCACGCTGGGAAGGAGGGCGGCGGCCTCGGACACGGCCTTGGCGTCGGTCGACGGCGACAGCTCGACGTGAATCCACGCTTCGTCGATGCCGTCGCGCGGCGCCTCCGGGTCGGCGACGGGGCGGATGTCGAGCAGCTCGCCCGCGGGGCTCCGTCGGACGCGGAACACCGGGTTCATGATGGCCAGGTAGGCGACCCCGAGACGGTGCAGCAGCACCGTCACGGAGTCCATCAGCATGCTCGCGGCGTCCGTCACGATCTGGATGGCCGGGCCGACGCCGGACTGGTCGCCCGACGCGTACACGGCGACCTTGGTCTCGCCGACGGCGCGCACCTGACCCACCTTGTTGTGGGCGGCCAGCAGCGCGGGCGTGACGAGGCTGGGCGTGTCCGCCCGCGAGATCGGCGCGGTGACGGCGGCGTCGGCGGCGGGCGCGTCCCCGTGCGGACCCTGATGCGTCTGCAGGTACGCCCGCGCAAGGACCTCGCGCGGATCCTTGTTCAGAATGATCGTCGCCTCGGTCGAGCCGTCGAACGCCCTGCCGCTTCCAGGACTCACCGTCATCCCAATCCGCTCCTAGCTACGCGACCACGCTGGCACGCAGATGCGACATTAGTCCCGCGTCAGGCGGCGATGCGTGACCCGGTGCGGACGCGCGGCTTCGATACCGAGTCGTTCCACCTTGTTCTCCTCGTAGGCACCGAAGTTGCCCTCGAACCAGAACCACTTGGCCTCGTTGTCGACATCGCCCTCCCACGCCAGGATGTGCGTGCAGGTGCGGTCCAGGAACCATCGATCGTGCGAGATCACCACGGCGCAACCGGGGAACGCCTCGAGCGCGTTCTCCAGGGAGCTGAGGGTCTCCACGTCGAGGTCGTTGGTCGGCTCGTCGAGGAGGATCAGGTTGCCGCCCTCCTTGAGCGTGAGCGCCAGGTTCAGCCGGTTGCGCTCGCCGCCGGAGAGCACGCCCGCGGGCTTCTGCTGATCGGGTCCCTTGAAGCCGAACGCCGACACGTACGCCCGCGACGGGATCTCGTTCTGGCCCACCTCGATGTAGTCCAGGCCGTCGGAGACGACCTGCCACACGTTCTTGTTGGGGTCGATGCCCGCACGGCTCTGGTCGACGTAGCTCAGCTTGACCGTCTCACCGACCTTGACGACGCCGCTGTCGGGCTGCTCCAGGCCGACGATGGTCTTGAACAGCGTGGTCTTGCCGACGCCGTTGGGGCCGATGACGCCGACGATGCCGTTGCGCGGCAGCGTGAACGACAGGTCCTTGATCAGCGCGCGGCCCTCGAAGCCCTTGTCCAGGTGCTCGACCTCGACCACCACGTTGCCGAGGCGCGGCGGCGTGGGGATCTGGATCTCCTCGAAGTCGAGCTTCCGCGACTTCTCGGCCTCGGCGACCATCTCCTCGTAGCGACCCAGGCGTGCCTTGTTCTTGGCCTGCCGTGCCTTGGCCCCGGAACGCACCCAGGCGAGTTCCTCCTTGAGGCGCTTCTGCAGCTTCTGGTCCTTCTTGCCCGCGACTTCGAGGCGCTCGGCCTTCTTCTCGAGGTAGGTCGAGTAGTTGCCCTCGTAGGGGTAGGCCCGACCGCGATCGAGTTCGAGGATCCACTCGGCCACGTTGTCCAGGAAGTACCGGTCGTGCGTGACGGCGAGGATGGCGCCCTGGTAGTCGGCGAGGTGCTGCTCGAGCCACAGCACGCTCTCGGCGTCCAGGTGGTTGGTGGGCTCGTCGAGCAGCAGCAGGTCGGGCTTGGACAACAGCAGCTTGCACAGCGCGACGCGGCGCTTCTCACCGCCGGAGAGGTGGGTGATGGGCTCGTCGGGCGGGGGGCAGCGCAGCGCGTCCATGGCCTGCTCGAGCTGGGAGTCGATGTCCCACGCGTCGGCGGCGTCCAACTCCTCCTGGAGCTTGCCCATCTCCTCCATGAGTTCGTCGGAGTAGTCGGTGGCCATCAGCTCGGCCACCTCGTTGTAGCGGTTCAGCTTCGCCTTGACGGCGACGCCGTCCTCGACGTTCTGCCGCACGGTCTTGGTCTCGTCGAGTTCCGGCTCCTGCATGAGGATGCCGACCGATGCCCCGGGCGCCAGGAAGGCGTCGCCGTTGTTGGGTTGGTCGATGCCGGCCATGATCTTCAGCACGCTCGACTTGCCGGCCCCGTTGGGCCCGACGACGCCGATCTTTGCGCCAGGAAGGAAGTTCAGCGTGACGTCGTCGAGGATGACCTTGTCGCCGTGCGCCTTGCGGACCTTCCGCATCGTGTAGATGAATTCGGCCATGAAAGTTGCCGTCGCCTTTCCGTCCTCGGGTGATGCCCGTCGACCATCCTAGGCGTGGGCAGCCGCCCGTCCTCGCGGGCACTCACGCGGGTGGATTCCGGCGGCGCCGGGGCGGCCCGGAGCCGGCGCCGAGGCGCACCCCGCTCCGCGGGAACCCACCCGGCGCGCTCATGCCGACAGCGACAGCGTGGCCTCCTCGGCAGCCGGGCCGACGGACGGCGCCGCGGGGTCGACCGCCTCGGGGTCGGTTGCGTCGGGGTCGGTTGCGTCGGGGTCGGTTGCGTCGGGGTCGTCGGAGCCGTCAATGGCGTCGCTGGAACTGACCGTCGGGGCGCCACCGGCCGGCCGCCGGACGGACGTGATCGGTGCGCTGCAGCGCGACAGGTCGGGCCCGACCGCCACGGCGCGCACCTCCGTCGAGGACCGCCGGTTGTTCTCACCGTCGAGGTACTCGTTGGTGTACAGCCGGCCGATGACCACCACCGGATCACCCTTGACCAGCGATCCGCCGACCCCGGTGGCCAGCGCGCCCCAGCAGGTGACGGTGACGTACAGGGGGTCGCCGGGACCCCAGCTGCCGTCGGGCATCCTGCGCCGCGAATTGCTCGCGACGCGCAGCCGCGTCAGGTCCTGGTCACCGACCCTGCGGCGGACGGGTTCGGCCACGATGTTGCCGACGATGTGAATGGGCGTCTCGAACACGAGCGGATCCTCCTTCGCATCGGCGGGACCCGGTGCCCCGCCGATGCGACCATTGACCGCGCCCGCTCCGACGCAGGGGGCACACCCTCGGCGCCGTCGGCGCCCGGCTGGGGATGAAGGCGCGTTTGGGGATGGAACCGCTCAGCGGGTGCCCGACTCGCGGCGGCTCAGTTCGGCCAGCATGGCGTTGTAGGCCGTCAGGTCGGCGTCGTCGTCGCGGTCGGCGGCGCGATCCAGCCGCTTGGCGGTGCGTCGATCGCTGCGTGTCCACTGGATGAGCAGTGCGATGAGCACCAGCACCAGGGGCACCTCGCCCGCCGACCATGCGATGCCGCCACCCAGCTTCTGGTCGCCGAGCAGGTCGGTGTGCCAGGGCAGCTTGAGCGACTCGTAGAACGTGCGGGCCAGTACGTCCTGGCTGCCCATCATGACGACGCCGAAGAACGCGTGCAGCGGCAGTGACGCGAACACGACGGCGAGTTTGGCCAGGTGCGGGATGGGCCGCGGGGTCGGGTCGACGCCGATGACGACCCAGTAGAACAGGTAGCCGCTCAGCAGGAAGTGCAGGTTCATCGCGACGTGCGCGGCGTGACTGCCTGCCGCGACGTCGAACAATCCGCCGAGGTAGAGCCCGTAGAACCCCACGACGAACAGCAGCAGTGCCACGACCGGATGCGTGAGGAATCGCGAGAACTTGCTGTGCAGCGCGGCCAACAACCATTCCCGCGGACCGGGCGGATCGTCGCGGCTCGCCGCCGGCAGCGCCCGCAAGGCCAGCGTCACCGGAGCCCCCAGCACCAGGAGCACCGGCACCAGCATCGACAGCAGCATGTGCGCCGCCATGTGGACGCTGAACATCGCGGGCATGTAGCGGCCGACGCCGGACGACGTCGCGATCAGCAACGCGCCGCACCCCAGCAGCCAGGCGAGCGTGCGGCCCATGGGCCAGGCGTCGCCGCGGCGGCGCAGCCGCACCACGCCGGCCACGTAGACGGCGGCGAACACCAACGCCGCCGTACCGAAGATCAGGTCGAACCGCCAGTCGAACAGCAGGCGCGCGGCCGTGGGCGGACCTGGGAGGTCGTAGCCGATCTCGACCTCGGTGATCGAGGGGTTGAGCGTGACGGGCGGTGGCGGCGGGGTGCGGCCCAGCGCGACGGCGATGCCGAACGTCACGGCGAACACGACGGCCTCCACCAGGGCCAGGCGCATCAGCGCGCCCCGATCCCCCGGATCGCGCGCCAGCGCCGCGACGCCGCGGCGGCGCTGCTGCCAGCCGATGCCGCCCAGCACGCACAGCGCCACGACCTTGGCGACGATCAGCCAGCCGTAACTGCTCGTGAACAGGTCCGACGGCCGCACCCGCACCAGGGCGTTGACCACCCCCGACACCGCCATCGCCGCGAAACACCACAGGGCGACGGCGGAGAACCGCCGCGCGGCGAGGTCGGCATCGCGGCCGTGGCGCACCACCAGCGCCAGCAGCGCGAAGAGTCCGCCGGCCCAGACGGCGCCGGCCACCAGGTGGATGATCAGGCTGTTGGTGGCCAGGTCGTGGGAGCCGCCCGACGAGGAGTGGCCGGACAACCCCAGCGGCAGCAGTGTCACCAACGACCCCGCGAACAGCAGCGGCGTCCACGACCAGCGCAGCACGGGGATGCTGGTGATCGTCACGATCGCGGCCAACGCGGCCGCCCACCGCCACAGCCCGGCCGTCTCGACCAGGCCCGCCACCGACCAGACGTCGGCGAGACCCAGACGTCCCGTGAGTGGTTGTCCGGTGACGTCCGAGGCCGTCAGCGGCACCAGCAGCGCGGCACACACCGCCCACGTCCCGGACGCCACCGTGCCGGTGCGCAGTGCTCGATAACCGGCGACGTCGAGGACGCCCGACTTCTGCGGGGGCACCAGGAAGGCCGCCATGAGAAACGACCCGACCGCGACGACGGCGGCGATCTCGCCGGCGGCCCGCACGAAGGGCAACCCGTAGTTGGTCACCGGTCCCGGGTTCGGCAACCCGGTGGCGGTCAGCGCGTCGGCGAGCGCCAGCGCCGCGAGCCCCGCCGCGACCGCGCCCGCCAGTACGCCGAGGCCGATCAGGATCGGGGTCACCGCGGCACCGCGGGTGCGGCCAGAGGCGACGGTGGTCATCAGACCAGGGTATTGCGGTGCGCCGACCGACCGTTATCTGGCAGCCGCACGCCGCCGCTGTTCGCGCACCACGAACTGCTCGCGGGCCCGCCGCTCGATCTCGTCCATGTCGGCCAGGATCGAGCGCAGCTCGGCGAGGAACGCCGCCCGGCGTTCGGCGAGGTCCGGTGCCGCGGCCAGCAGGTTCTGGTCGGCACACACCTGCCGCGCGGTGGTGAACAGCAAGGCCGACACCGACTCGTTGCTGCGCACGCGGTCTTGCGCGACGTACTGCGCGCCGAGACCCAGGGCCCGCCCCACGAGATCCTTCTCACTGACGTCGGCGGGGGCGTCGCGCAGGACGTCGGCCACGATCTCGTACGCCTCGAAGAACGGTCGCAGCATGGCGCCTGCCAGCAGCGGCCGCTTCTCCTGCAGCATGGCGCCGATGTGTTCGCCGCCCGCGGTCACGTCGCGCTCCCACGCGGTGCCGTCGTCCTCCGACGACGACGTGGGCAGCCAGGACATCTCCTCGGCGACGTGGTCGCGGAATGCGGCGGAGTCCGCGAAGTAGAACTCGAACTTGAGCAGGTCGCGCAACCGCATCGCCTGCTCCCAGAACACGTCGAGCCGGTCGGCCGACGAATCCGGGTTGGCGGCATCGAACCGCGCCACGTGCGCCAGCGCCAACTCGACGATGGAGGTCTCGAGGAACGCGTCCACGAGCGTGTTGCGGTAGAACGCCGCCTCGTGCTCGTTCTCGGGCGCGATGCGCCACACCGGCTCGCGACCGCCGTCGACGCGAGTGACGGGGTGTCCGTTCGACAGCGCGTCCACGGCCGCTCGCACCCCGTCGGGTGTCCGCAGCCGCAGCGCGCTGTTGGTCATCGGGGTCTGCTTGCGTTCCAGGTAGTCCAGCGCGTCCTGCATCGTGTGGTGTAGCTGATCGAGCGTCAGCGCGACGCCGCGGGTGGTCAGCAGCAGGGCCGACACGAGTGCCGTGGCGTTGATCGGGGTGGCACGCAGGATGCGCCAGGCCACCTCGAAGGCCATCTTCTGCATCGCCAGTCGCTTGGCGTCCTCGTCGGTGGTCATGGGACCGCCCGGTTCACCCAGGTAGTCGCGCATCGAGACCGCTTCCGGGAAGCGCACGTAGATCTTGCCGTAACTGCGCTCCCCCTGCGCCTTGATGTAGTTGTACATCCACGACAGCCCCTCGGGGGTCTTCTCGCCCCCGCGCGCGTACGCCGCGTACTCCGCCGTCTCGTGCAGCTGATCGAAGCTGATGGACACGGGTTGCAGCAGGATGTCGTCACTGCGTCCGTCGAGATACGCATCGGCGACGTAGGCCAGCAGACCGAGCTTGGGCGGCAACATCTTTCCGGTGCGGGACCGAGTGCCCTCGATGGCCCAGCTGAGGTTGAACCGCTTCTCCACGATGTAACCGACGAACTGCCGCAGCACGTACTTGTACAGCGGGTCGTCGAGCTTGCGGCGCAGGAAGATCACGCCGGAGTGCCGCATCAGCGGACCCATGAAGCCGAACGACAGGTTGATCCCGGCGAACGTGTGCACCGGCGGCAGCCGGTTCTCCTGCATGGCCACCGGGACGATCACGCCGTCCAGGTAGGACCGATGCGAGAACAGCAGGACGGCCGGATGGCTCTCCAGCGCCTCGCGCATCACCTCGACCTGGGCACGGTCGTAGTCGACGTTGGGATCGAAACCACGGCTGAAGATGGCCCGGCCCAGCGACGGGATGAGGTCCACCGAGAACCGGCTCCACCCGGTGGACAACTCGTCGAGCATGGCGCCGGCCTTCTCGATGGACGCGTCCGGGATCCGTTCCAGACCTTCCCGGAACCGCGCCGACGCCAGCATCTCCGGCTTCACCAGCCGCGGGGACTTGTACTCGGGCCCGAGCAGGCGCAACTCCACGCGCTCGATGGCGAGTTCGGCCCGGCGCAACACGAAACGTGCGAATTCCCGGGGGTTCTCGGCCAGCGTGTGCTCGCTCCACTGCCGGTGCAGTTCGGCGACGGTGGCGGGTTCGCCGTTCACGACGCGGGCCCGCGACGCGTCGCGCGCAAGGATGCGGTGTTGCAACACCTTCGGCGGTCGGTACGTGTCGCGACCGGACAGTAGGGCAACCACCTTGGAGCGCGTGGGCAGCCCCCCGGGCACCCAGAACACCCGCACGGGGACGACCGATCGATTCTCGTCGGCCTCCAGCAATTCGACGAGACTGGCCAGCACCGTCGCAGGCGGGTCGTCGTCGCCGGGCAGCTCGAGCACCTCGATGCGCGCTTCGGGGTGGCGGCTGCGCTGCTGGGCGAGCCAGTCGTCGAGCAGTTCGCGTTCGGCGGGCGAGGCGACGGCCGCCAGGACGAGGGCGTCGCCGGTGGGATTGAAGGTGGCGAACTCGTCGGCGGAAACCTTCACGGACGTCCCTTCACCGGATGCGTGCCCGAGTCGCCATCACCAGTGGGACGTCCGTCGGCGGCGGCCTTCTTCGCAGGCGTCGTGGCGGGGTCCTTCTTGGCAGGGGCCTTCTTGACGGCGGCCTTCTTGACGGCGGCCTTCTTGACGGCTTTCTTGGCGGGAGCCTTCTTGGCCGGCGACGTCTTCGCGGCTGGGCGCTTCGCGAGCCCCCCGTCGTCCGACCCCGCATAGGGCGGCCGGCTCGTCAGGTCCCCGGGCAACCCGTCGAAGGGCCAGTCCGCCAGCGTGTCCAGGTACAGCTGACGCACCGCGGCGATCTTCTCGGTGAGGTTCTCGGTGGTCCAGTCGTCGACCGGGATGGGCGGCAGCACCGCGACGTCCACCGAGCCCGCACTGAAGGTGCTGGAGTTGCGCTCGGCGATGATCTCGGCGTTGCGGATCACGATGGGCACGATCGGGACTCCGGTCGCCATCGCGATGCGGAACGGACCCTTCTTGAACTCGCCGACCTCCGTGGTGTCCAGCCGCGTGCCCTCCGGGGCGATGAGCACCGAAAGACCCTTGCGGGCAAGCTCTTCCATCTTGTGCAAGCCCTCCACCGCGGCCTTGGGATCGTCGCGGTCGATGAACGCCGCATCCATCACCTTGCCGATGGTCCCCATGAGCGGGTCGCTCTCGAGTTCCTTCTTGCCGACGGAGGTGAAGTTGTCACTGATCAAGCGGCCGGCGATGAACGGATCAGCCTGATTGCGGTGGTTGAAGATGAACACCGCGGGGCGTTGAGCCTTCAGGTTCTCCTCCCCCACCACGTCGAGGTCGATGCCGATGACGCCGAGCAGCAGTCGGGTCCACGTGCTGGTGAAGAAGTTCACCCCGGTACGACGGTTGCGGGTGAGCAGGCCGACCCCGATGGCGCCCGCCGCCGCAGGCACCAGCGACGCGATGCCCGCGACGGTGCGCAGCTGCGAGACGGGGCTGGATCCGCTGCGGCTGGTGAAGCGCAGAATGGGCCAACCACGTTTGAGCGCAACGGCTTCGAGCTTGCCGCCGGGATTGGTGGGGCGCGGATTGCCCACCAGGTACATCAGGGCGACGTCCTCGTCTCCGTCGGCGTAGAAGTAGCTCTTGGCCAGATCGACGCCGTTCTGCGCGGCGAAGGCTTGCACCGCTCGCGCCTTGCCCGGCCCCCAGATGATGGGCCGCCGGACCTCGCCGGTGACGAGCCCGTCGTCGTCGGTCTCGAACACGTTGCTCAGCACGTTGGAGATGCCGAGGAACTTGGCCACCGGCTCGACCTGGACGGTCAGCGCCGACGAGCTGAGGACCACGGTGTGTCCGCGAGCCATGTGGGCGTGCACCATCGCCCGCATCTCGGGATAGATGCGCTTCTGCACCGACTGCACGAACAGGCGCTCACCGAGTTCGTCCAGGTCGCTCAGCGAGTTGCCGTGCAACATCCTGGCACCCTTGCCGATGAGGTCCTCGAACTCCGAGCGACCGAGCTGGTGGTTCAGCCCGGCCTGCACCATGCCGATGAACTCGGCTGCGCTCATCTGCCCGCGGCGCAACCGATCTCGCGTCATGAGGACGCCGGTGAAGCCGGCGACCAAGGTGCCGTCGAGGTCGAAAAACGCGCCCACTTCCGGACCCGGGGGGCTCGCCTGGATCTCGGCGACCGAGCCCGGCAGGCGCAGGCTGCGCTTGTCCTGTCCATTCTGCGAACTCATTGCGGCGCACTCCGTCTCGCGGTCGACGTGTCATCGGTGGCTGGGTTTTTCTGCGGCCCGGCAGCAGTGAACGACGCAGGCACGGCGCGGCCGTCACCGCCGAGAGCGAGCACCTCGTCGAAGCCCTCGACCAGGCAGGTGGCCCACAGCTCGGCATCGGTGATCGAGGCGCGGTCGTAGCGGGTGGTGACCGTGCAGTAGCCAGCCCGTGACACCAGCACGACCATCATCGCGACGCCGGGCAACGGCCCCAAGCCGTAGTGCCGCAAGATCTTCGCACCCGCGATGAACGTGTCGCCGGGGTAGATGGGGACGTTGCTGGCCTGCACGTCGGATGCCACCACGTTGCCCGCGACGGATTCCAGCACGCTGTCGGGGAGCAGGCTGAGCACGGGCGCCATCGAGCCCACCAGGTCGATGGCTCGTTCCTCGCGCTTCTCGGTCATCTGCTTGCGCACCTCGCGGATCCGTTCAACGGGATCGACGATGCCCACTGGCGCGGCCAGGTTGACGCCGGCGAAGCGGTTGCCGCCGGAGGGGTCGTCGCTCGACCGCAGGTTCACCGGTACCGCCATGGGCACGGTGGTGACCGGCAGGCCATTGGCCTCGTGGTAGCGGCGCAGCGCGCCGCACAGGCCGGCGAGGTAGGCGTCGTTGATCGAGCCGCCGGCCGCCTTGCTGGCTGCGCGCAAGTCCCCGAACGCGATGTCGATGGCCTCGCTGCGCGAGGCGAGGCTGCGGCGGCGCAGCAGCGGTGAGTGTTCCGAGACCGGGCCCATCACGCGCGCACCCGAGCGGGCGTAGTCGACCACGCCCCCGACGGCCCCGACGGGGTTGCGCACCACGCGGCCGACGGTACCCAGCGCTCCCCCGATGACGCCGCGCACCCTGCCTGCGATGTTGCCGGGCAGTCGGTTGATGCCCTCGCGCATGAGGTCGTTCGGCGACAGGTCCTGCGGGATGGGCAGCGGCGCCTCGCGCTCGTCTGCTGGATCGCGTTCCAGGTCGTAGAGGTTGGCGAACATCTCGACACCACCGACGCCGTCGGTCACGGCGTGACTCAGGTGCAGGATGGTGGCCGCACGACCACCCTCGAGGCCCTCGACGAGCGTGGCCGACCACAGCGGGCGGGTGATGTCCATGGGCGACTGCAGCGCCACCTCGGCGATGTCGAGCACGTCACGCAGCGTGCCGGGCTCGGGTGCCCGAATGCGCCGGACGTGGAAGTCCAGGTTGAAGTCGGGGTCCACCACCCAGCGCGGCGCCGCGGTGGGAAGCGTCGGCATCACCACGCGTTGCCGTAGGCGCAGCACCTTGCGCGATGCCTGCTCGAAGTTGTCGCGGAACCGCGTCCAGTCCGGCGTGGTGTCGAGCAACTCGACACCCATGATCCCCGACCGGGTGCGGGGGTTGGCCTCGCCGCGGTGCAGCAGTTGATCCACCGGGCTCAGTTCCTCGGGAAGTCCGGCCGCATCCAACTCCGGCACGTCACTCATCCCGTGCTGCCTCCTCGCATGGTCGACATGTCGGCCACCACGCTAGTCGGCGCGCTGCCGCGGCGAGTACCAATCGACGTTGCCGCGGGTGGCTGAACGTCCGCTGGGAAGTACACTGCTGCGTGCGTTGCCTCCGTAGCTCAGTTGGATAGAGCAAGGGCCTTCTAATCCCTAGGTCGCAGGTTCGATTCCTGCCGGGGGCGCTCCGTGATCGAGTGGGGCGGTCGGTTCAGGGCCGCCGCGGTGCCCGTCTCAGGGCCACCTCAGTGGTCGTGACGGGCCGCCTCGGGAGTGGTCGCGTCGGGAAACGCCGACGGTGTCGCACCCTGCTCTTCGGTGCCGCTGCCCGCAGCCGTCGCAGTCGTCGGCTGGGTCCGCAGCACCGCCGGGCGGCGACGCTCGGGCAGCGCCCACAGGGCCCCGGCGAACGCCGCGACCACGGCGACGGCACCGGCGGCGATGGCCACGGCCGGGGCCGTCGGGAACACGTGCTCGAGCACCATGAACGCGCCGAAGAGCAGGAAGAGCGCCGCGGCTCCGATCTGGATGAGCCGCTCGGGCAGGTGCTTGCCGGCGACGGCGCCGACGATGATGGCGAGCCCGTCGGCGACCACCATGCCGATGGTCGATCCGATCCACACGCCCAGCCAGTCGTGATCGGCCGCGAGGGTGACCGTGGCCAGCATGGTCTTGTCACCGAGTTCGGCCAGGATGAAAGCCGACATCACCACGAAGAACGCGGGGGCCGCGGCCTTCTCCGTCTTCGACTTCTCCTCGTCGGAAAGCGTGTCGCCCCGCAGGGTCCACAGCCCGAAGAACACGAACATGATGCCTGCCAGCAGACCCATGAGGCCCGTCGGCAGCGCGGCACCCAGGTAGTGACCGATGGCCACCGACAGGACGTGCACCATCGTGGTCGCCGCCGCGATGGCCGACAACACCACCCACCACTTGTAGCGCAGGGCGAACATCATCGCGACGAGTTGAGTCTTGTCCCCCAGTTCGGCGATGAAGATGACGGCAAAGCTCAGTAGCACTGCGGACAGCAACGACGGCTCCTCGGTCCGAGATCACCGGCCAGGAGGGCACGCCTCCGGCCGACGACACGTGTGGTCACGACCGAAGGTCTCGCCCACCGGCGTCATCGCCGGTTCGGGGCACCGGGCGCGCGATCACTCGCTGCGCCAGTATGTCGACGTCCCGATTGGGGGGCTACTCCCCTTCGTTGCCACCACCATAGCCGCGCCGCTTGCGCCCACGCAACTCCAAAAGCGCGAAAGCCCAACCACAGCAATAATTTTGGTAGCACTGCGGGAATCTTTCGGGTTCCCTGAAACGGGTGCGCGCGAAGCCGCAACATCGCTTCGGGGCGGGTCGTCGTCACCGGCGCCGGCGACACGAGGTACACAGGACCGCGATGCCCAGCCCCGATGCCGAGAATCGCCTGCAACCTCGCCCCGCCTCCGGTTACGTGTTCTGCACCTCCTGGCCCGTGGCGACGGGCGACATCGACGGCGAACTGCACCTGCGCCTCGACGGCGTGGCCCGCTACGTCCAGGAGGTGGGCGCCCAGAACCTCGTCGACGCCGGCGAGGCCGAGGAACATCCCCACTGGCTGGTACAGCGCACGGTCATCGACGTCATCGAACCCATCGAATGGCCGAACGACCTGACGCTGCACCGCTGGTGTTCGGCGCTGTCCACCCGCTGGTGCACCATGCGCGTGGGCATCGAGGGCGCCGAGGGCGGTCGCATCGAGACCGAGGGCTTCTGGATCGCCATCAACGAGCGCACCCTGACGCCGCAGCGCGTGTCGGACAGCCTCATCGCGCGCTTCGCGAGCACCACCGAGGTCCACCGGCTGCGGTGGCGCCCATGGCTCGACGATCCCGACGACGCCGACTCGTCGCTGCCGTTCGCGTTGCGCCGCACCGACATCGACATCTTCGAGCACGTCACCAATACCGCCTACTGGCATGCCGTACACGAGGTCATGGCCGTGGCACCCGAGGCCTGCCGGGCGCCGTTCCGCGCGGTCGTGGAGTACCGCAAGCCCATCAAGTACGGCGAGGACGTGACGATTCGGTTCGTCCGTCGGGATCAGTCGATCCACGCGGCGCTCTGCGTCGGCGACGAGGTGCGCGCCGCCGTCCTGGTGCGCTCGCTCTGACCGGTTCGCCACGGCTGGACCACAAGGATCCCGTGGTCGCCGATGCGGTCTATTATCTGCGTATGAATGCAGACAAGCAGCCAGCTGAGAGGTTGGACGACGACCAGGCAGCCTTGGTGGTCGAGGTGTTCCGCATGCTCGCCGACTCCACGCGCATCCAGGTGCTGTGGGCACTGGTCGACGGCGAGCGCTCGGTGAACGAACTCGCCGAGCACGTCGGCAAGCCGGCGCCGTCGGTATCCCAACACCTGGCCAAACTGCGCATGGCACGACTCGTCAGCACGCGTCGGGCCGGCACGACGATCTACTACAGCCTCGAGAACTCCCACGTCCGCCAGTTGGTCCGCGACGCCGTCTTCAACGCCGAACACGCCGGGCCCGGCATCCCGGCCCATCACCGTCACGACGACGCCACGCCCAGGGCCGCGCGGCCACGCGCCGCCGGCCATTCCTGATCGTGCGAAACGCAGTGATGAACGGCGTCTTTCGACGACTGTTCGCAGCGCAGGTGGTGGCGCTCGTCGGTACCGGTCTGTTGACCGTCGCGCTGGCGCTGCTCGCCGACGACGTCGCCGGGCCCCGGGCCGGCGCCGTTCTGGGAACCGCATTGGCCGTCAAGATGGTCGCCTACGTCACGGTGCCTCCCGTGGCCTCGACCCTGCTGCATCGACTGCCGACGCGAGCCGTACTCGTCGGCGCCGACGTCACCAGGGCCGCCGTCGCGCTGTCACTGCCGTTCGTCACGGAGCCCGGCCAGATCTACCTGCTGATCTTCGCACTGCAGGCCGCGTCGGCGACCTTCACGCCGACGTTCCAGGCCGTGATCCCCGCCGTGCTCGTCGACCCGGACGACTACACCCGCGGGCTGTCGCTGTCTCGGCTTGCCTACGACATGGAATCCCTGGCGAGCCCGACTCTCGCGGCCGCGCTGCTGACCGTGATGAACTTCAGCACGCTGTTCTACGGCACCGCCGCGGGATTCATCGCCTCTGCGGTCCTCGTCATCTCGACCCGGCTGCCGCAGACCGCCACCACCCGCGAATCCCGATCACGTTGGAGCGAGGTGACGCTCGGCGCTCGGATGATGCTCCGGCAGCCCACCCTGCGAGCACTGCTGGCACTGAACCTCGTCGTGGCGAGCGCCACGGCCCTCGTGGTGGTGAACACGGTGATCTACGTTCGCGAGTACCTGCACGCACCGGGTTCCGCGGTCGCAGCGTTGTTGGCCTGCCAAGGGGCCGGTTCGATGATCGTGGCGCTCGCCCTGCCGCGCATCCTGCACACCACCGGTGACCGCCCGGCGATGCTCACCGGAGCCGTGTGCGCCACCGGCGGACTGACGGCAGCCACCGTGCTGCTCCTCGCACGACCCGAAGGTGTCTGGGCCTGGGTGGCGTTCGGCGCCACCTGGGTCGTGCTGGGGGCCGCGACGTCTGCCATCAGCACCCCGTCGGCTCGGCTGCTCCGCGACGCATCCGACGCCACCACCCGAACCGCCGTGTTCAACGCTCAGTTCTCGCTGTCGCACGCCTGCTTCCTGCTCACCTATCCGGTAGCGGGGTGGATGGGCGCCTCCATCGGAGAACCGGTGGCCGTCGCGGCGTGCGCCGCACTGGCCACCGTGGGCACCGTGCTCGCGGTCCGCGCCTGGCCGCGCTCATCGCTCGGCGGCCCGCCGCCCATCACACCCGGCGGCCCGCCGCCATCACACCCGGCGGCCCGCCGCCATGCCCCCTCCGTCAACAGCCGCAACCCGTTCAACGCCACCACGATCGTCGACCCTTCGTGACCGGCGACGCCGAGCGGTAACGGCAACTCGCCGAACAGATCCCACAGCACCAGGGCGACGATCACCGAACCCGCGACGACGAGGTTCGCGATCACCACCCGGCGCGCGCGCATCGCCAACCGAACGACGGTCGGCACGGGGCTCAGTTCGTCACGCACCGTCACGACGTCCGCGGTGTCGATGCTCAGGTCGGACCCGCTGCGCCCCATGGCGATCGAGGCATGTGCGACGGCCAACGCCGGGGCGTCGTTCACACCGTCACCGACCACCAGCACCCGGTGCCCGGCACGTTCGAACTCGGCCACCGCGGCCGCCTTCTCGTCCGGCAGCAGCCCCCAGCGCACGTCGTCGATGCCGACCTCGGCCGCCACCCGCCTCGCGGCCGCCGCGTTGTCCCCGGTGAGCAGCACCGCCTCGCCGGACGTCACGGCGGTCACCCGGCGCACCGCGGCGGCGGCGTCCGGCCGGATCAGGTCGGTCAACGCGATCGTGCCGCAGACCTCGTCGTCGACCTCGACGGCGACCACCGTCGCACCCGGGTCGAACCGGTTCGCGGCATCTCCTGGAGTCCGAGACTCGGAGGTCACCACGGCCACTCGTCGACCGTCCACCACGGCCCGCACTCCACACCCGGGCACCGCCACGAAGTCGGACACGTGTCGCGACGACGTCGGGCCCGCCGCCGCCACGATGGCCCTCCCGAGCGGATGTTCGCTGTAACGCTCTGCGGCAGCGGCCAATTCGAGCAGCTCGCGCTCGCTCGTCCCGGGTTCGGACAGGATGCCGCACACCCGCGGTTCGCCGCGGGTCAGCGTACCCGTCTTGTCGAAGGCGACGGTGTCGACGCCGGCGAGCCGCTCGAGCGCGACCGCCGACTTCACCAGCACCCCGTGACGGCCGGCATTGGCGATCGCCGACAACAGCGGAGGCATGGTGGCCAGCACCAGCGCACACGGCGACGCCACGATCATGAACGTCATGGCACGAAGCAATGTCGACCGAAGATCCTGGTCGAACAGCAGCGGGATGGTCAGCAGCGCGACCGTCGCGACCACCACGATGGTGGAGTAGCGCTGTTCGATGCGTTCGATGAACAGCTGCGTCGTCGCCTTCGTCGCCGACGCCGCCGCGACCATGTCCACGATGCGCGCGACGACGGTGTCCGCCGGGTCGGCCGTGACGCGGACGCGCAGCGCCCCACTGCCGTTGACGGTGCCCGCGAACACGTCGGCCCCGATCGCCTTGCGCACCAGCACCGACTCTCCGGTGATCGATGCCTGGTCGACGTCGGAGGCACCGTCGACCACCACGCCGTCGGCCGAGATCCGTTCCCCCGGACGAATCAGGACGTGGTCGCCCACGGCCAACTCGGCGACGTCCACCTCGACCTCGTCGGCAGCGTCGCCGGGTCCGACGCGGACGGCGCGCTGCGGTGCGAGCGTCAGCAGGCCGCTGACGCTGTCCGCGGTGCGGCGGGTCGCGACGTCCTCCAGCGCTCCCGACGACGCGAAGATCACGATGAGCAGGGCGCCGTCGAGGTACTGACCGATGGCAGCGGCGCCGAGTGCCGCGACGATCATCAGCAGGTCGACGTCGAGTCGCCTGTCGCGCAACGCCTTCAGACCTTCCAGGGTGGGCTGCCAACCGCCCGCGACATAGCACGCCGCGAACGCGCTTCCCACGATGAAGGCCGATGCGCCGACGGCCCGTGCCACGACTCCGATCACGAACGCGGCCAGCGCGACCGTGGCCCAGCGCACCGATGGAACGGACCACAGCAACCGGGCCATGGCACCGGCGCGGGCACCGCGGCCGGATGGGGGCGTCGAGGCTTCCCTGGTCAGCGTTTCCGAGCACGTCACGCATACATGTATACATGTACAAATCTAGAGGTGTCACGTCCTGACGGGGTCGCGTGCTTGAATTGACGGCATGGGCCATGGCGTGGAGGGGCGATCGACCCCGCCGGCGACCCTGGACGCCGCCGCCGCCGCGAAGGTCGCCGAGACGCTGCAGGCGCTCGCGTCCCCCAACCGCCTCCTCATCCTCACCCGACTGCGCCAATCACCGTGCACCGTCACCGACCTGGCGAATGCCGTCGGCATGGAGCAGCCCGCGGTATCGCATCAGCTTCGACTCCTCCGCGCCCTCGGCCTCGTCGCCGGGGATCGCCACGGACGCAACATCGTCTACCGGCTCTACGACAACCACGTCGCCCTGCTGCTCGACGAGGCCGTCTACCACATCGAGCACCTACGCCTCGGCGCGCGCGACACCACTGCCTGAGCGCCCTCGATCACCGAAATTCGGCCTCACTGCCCGAGACCGTCCCGCACGCTCGGGGGTCACCCTAGGCTGAGCCCCCGTGACCGATCTGCAGACCCCTGCGCCCCCTCGACCACCTCACCGACCACGACTCACCCAGAAAGCCGCCGCCTTCGGCCTTGCCGCCGTGCTGCTTTCCATCGTGCTCGTCCCTCAGCTCCTCGACGCCGTTCTCCCGGAACGGGAATGGGCCACCGAGGCCGCATCTGGCTCCGCGGTCGACATCGTCTCGGCCGACGGCACCGTCGTCGACGTCACCGTGCCCGACGGATGGGAGAGCCAGGACGAGGGCAACCGGGTCTATCTGCGCGGCGAGGACACCACGGTGATCGTCGGCGTGTACGACCGTGAGGGCCGCGACGTGCGGGCGCTCGCCGATCGCCTGATGCGACTCGACCGCATCCGCGGCACGACGTCGACGTGGGACGGCGGCCGGATCAGCTCGTCGAACGGGTCGCTGACCGGCGACACCTGCGTCACCGTCATCGTCGACGACTCCACTGGCACTTGCGCTTTCGTGGCCGACGACGACGTCGTGATCTCGGTGGTCTCCCTGGCGGCACCCGGAGCCGCGGCGCGTCCGGTGCAAGACGTCATCGACACCATCACGAGGAGCACCGAGTGACCACCGACGTCACCGAACGCCCCGCGCTCGCCGCGCGCGTCCCCGTGGTCTACCGGCCCGACTCCGCCGTCTTCTGGCTCTACGTGGCGTTGGTGGTCATCGGAACGTATGCCCTGGTGGTCGGCAACGGCATCGCCATTCGAGAGACCTTCGACGCCCAGCTGATCCTGGGGCCCATCTGGGCGCTGTTCGTCGCCGCCCTGATCTGGCTGATGGTCGCCTTCGACCCCTACCGCAGCGTTCGCCGTTACCCGCAGGGGCTGGTGGCTGGCACGGCGTTGGGCGCCACCATGGCGTCGTCGCTGGCCATCCCGGGCAACGATGCGGTCGATGCCCTGTGGGCACGCGTCGTCGACCCCGACACGTTCGCCGCTTGGTCGGCGGCGCTCACCGCACCCATCGTCGAAGAGGCCGCCAAGGCCGCCTGCGCCGCGGTGATCCTGGTGCTGTGTTCGGCGGTGTTCCATCGGGTCTCGCACGCCCTGATGGTCGGAATGTTCGTCGGGCTCGGCTTCGACGTCATCGAAGACCTCACCTACGCCGCGGTGGGTGCGCTGAACAGCCTGGACAACGACGTGTTCGGCGCTTCTGGCGAAGTCGAGGTCCGAATCCTCACCTCGGTGCCGTCGCATTGGGCGTTCGCGGCGCTCACGTCGGTCGCGGTCCTGCTGCTGCTCCCGTCGTTCTCGCAGCGCGCCGCGCTGTCGCTCGGCCCGCGACTAGCACTGTCGGTGGCGTTGTTCGCCAGCGCCTGGTTCCTGCACTTCTTCTGGGACTCGCCGCTGATGCGCGACCACGTCCTGCTCAAGGTCGCGATCAACGTGGCCATCTTCGTGGCATGGGCCGTGTGGCTGCAGCGTTTCGAACGCCGGTGGGTCGCCGCCCGCATCGAGGCGCTTCGCGGATCGTTGACCGCGCCACCCGAAGTGCTGGACTCCTTGACGTCCTTCCGGAGTCGCCGAGCGCTGCGCAAGCAGGCCCGCCGAAACGGCGGACGGTCCGCCGCCCGCGCCGTGAAGCGCAGACAGCGGACCGCCCTCGACGAGATCCAGGCAACCGGCTAGGGATTACCAGCGTCCGTTCGCCGGTGCCGTCGCAGGCGGCGGCGCCGGCGCGGCGGGCGCACCCGGCCGGGGGGCCGACCAGTCTGGCGTCGAGCAGACGACGTCGGTCGGCAGTGTGATCTGCGACGGCAGGGGCACACCGAGCCCGCTGATCGACGGCAGGTTCAGGGCGGGCAGGGCGAACAACCCGCCCTCGCCCGGCACCAACGCCGGCTGCGGCACGTATTGCGTGGCCAGCGCCGCAGCACCCGTCAGCGGGGCGATGACCTCGCCCGGCATGGGGTTCACCGCAGCCAGCGGTCCGAAGAGACCCGAACTCGCCGCCGCCGGCACGCCGCCCGCGGCCTGGGTCACGACACCGCTGGCCGCGCCGCCACCGGCACCACCACCACCGGCACCACCCGCACCACCACCGGCCGCACCACCACCACCAGCACCGCCACCGGCCGCGCCACCACCGGCGCCACCACCAGCACCGCCACCGGCCGCGCCACCACCGGCGCCGCCGCCCGCACCACCACCGGCACCAGCACCGGGGACCGCCGCCGCAGCGGCTTCAGACGCGGGGGCCAGGACGGGAGCGGCCACCGGAGCAGCGACCGGAGCCGCCGGTCCGCCAACCGGCGGCAGCACGGCCGCCGACTGATCGATCGCGGC